>JANXLS010000754.1 GCA_025355035.1 Planctomycetota bacterium
CACATCAACTACTGGCAGAATAAACGTCAGAAAGCCGCCCGCTCGCATCGTCGCGCCACGCTTCGGAAACTGCATACTCAAGGAATCTATCTGTCGACGTTGCGTAAGTGTTTTGGGCGTCAACTCGCGTTGTAGTGTTAAGAACGGAAGATCACGCTGCACCTTTCCGACTCCGATAACGCAAAGTGGCGCGACGAATTCAAGCATCAGCGGACGCGTACCAACGAGCATGCAATCAAATCAAAAATGTGAAGCCCACCTCTGCAAAATCGTATAGGATCGTAGTTCTTCTTATGTAGATCATCTCATGGAAGCGCCGGACGCATGAAAGCATTCCTGATCGTCTTCATGATCTTCGTCTTTCTCGGGAGCCTCGCGTTCGCCGGGGCCTACGCGTTCAAAAAATATGGCACGCCCGCGCCGCAAGCTTACAAAACCGAAAAGATCGACACCGGCGAAATCGCCATCGTCGCGACCGCAACGGGAAGTGTCGAGCCGACCAGTTCCGTCAAAGTGGGCAGCCAGGTCTCCGGCCGCGTGAAGGAAGTCCGTGTCGAACAGGACCAACCCGTGAAAGCCGGCCAGGTCCTCGCTGTCCTTGACACCGAACTGCTCGAGAACGACGCGAAGGACAAAGAGATTCTCAAGCGCCAATCGCAGAGCAACCTGGCCCTCCTCGAAATCGAAACGTCGTCGCTCGATTTGAAAGAACTCCGCACGAAACAAAACCTGGAACGCGAACGCATCACTTGCGACCGGGCGAAAGCCAGCATGGAACTCGCGACAAAAACATTTACACGATACCAGGAAATGGTTCGCAAAAACGCAGCGACGGAAAGCGATCTGGACAACCGCCGGCTCGAAAAAGAAAATTCCGAACGCGACGTGGCACTTCGCGCTGTCGAACTCGCGTTGTTGAAAGCCGACCTGGCGGAAATCGAAATCAGCCGCAAAACGCTTGAGGCGAAAGTCGAGCAATCCAAACTTACAGTCGAACAATCCGATCAGGCACTTGTTCGGGCGCGCACCAATCTCGGCTATGCGATGATCGTTTCGCCGATCGATGGTGTTGTGATGGAAAAGACTGTCGATCCCGGCCAAACCATTGCCGCTCAATTCCAAACGCCAGACCTGTTTAAAATTGCCGCCGATTTAAAGCGCGTCCAGATTACTGCGAACATTGACGAAATCGACGTTGGCAAAATCAAAGCAAAACAACGCGTGAGCTTCGAAGTCGATTCGTTCCGCGGCGAGAAATTCACCGGCGTTGTCAAGACTCTTCATCTCAAACACGAAGCCAAAGCCAACCTCGTCAGCTACCCCGTCGTGATCGAAGCCGACAATCCGCCAACACCGGAATATCCTCTGGGTAAACTCCGGCCCGGCATGACGGCGTTTTTGGAATTCGACGTTGAACACAAACCCAGCATCACGCGCATCCCGTCCGCCGCCCTGCGCTTCACCCCGCCGCTCAACGCTTTGATACTCAACGCATCCAACCCCGCTGCAACCCCCGCCAAAGACAACGATCCCGACGCCGCCAAAAGACTGCCCGGCACAGCCGCCACCGTCTACAAAAAAAACGCGACCGGCCAGCCCACGCCCGTATCGATTCGCGTCGGCGAGAGCAACGGAAAATTCTACGAGTTATTATCGAATGAATTGAAAGCTGGCGATGAAGTCATCACCGGAATCGCTGATGTGCCTGTCGTGATGAAAGTAGACGTACAGGGGGACTAATGTTGAAACGTTGTTTGGACGGTAACTGTGTTTCGCTTGTTTCCCTAGAGCGTTTTTCAAATGGATGGAGACAAAGATGCGCCGCGCCGGGCAAGCGGGACGAAGAAGACGAGCGAAACGTATTTGGAGACTGCGTTAAGCGAGTCTGACGAAGTACCGCGCAGCTCGCCGCAAGCAGATTTGTCTTCAGACATTTGAAAACCGCTCTAATCATCGGTCCACGCCTCGGGACAGCGGAATTATAACGGATATCTATATTCCCAACACTTTACGTGCTGCTGCTTCGGACATGCCACTCTCGATGAGTTTTTGCAACGCGAGGAGCATTCCCTTTTCCATACCCCTTTCCATTCCTCTTTCCATTCCCCTTTTCATTCCCAACTCTTCCGCTTCTGCCGTTTTGCCACGGATCAGCGTCTTTTCGGTGCTGACCACATCCCAATATCGATCATACAAATTTAGATCGCTGCGCGAATAGCCGGCTTCTTCGGCCAAAATTAACGCCTGATCCAATTCGACACTGGAGCCTTTCAGGTCTTCGGGAGCACCTTCTTTTTCTCCCGTCTCGCGAAGGAATCGCAGCCAGATTTCACGCGCATCACTCGAGCCGCTGGCATGGAATTTGGGCAATTCGACAAACACCAATTGAAGCCCGTCGATCCGTTTTTCCGCATTCCCGACATTGACAAGCTTGTAGTTGTGTAAATAGGAATCGGTCGTTTTGTCGAAAACGTCGTTGAGCAGGCTGAGTCCGATGACAGGCTTCAGCAATTGATAGTCTTCGCCGCGCGATAATTGACGCACATAAGCAGTGCTCGCATTGAACAGTACGCGCTGCATGAACGCCGTGGTCCATTGCATTTGCATTTCGACCAAGAACTCCCGCCCGCGCTCGTCGCGGCATTTTACATCGACGATGGAGCGCTTAAGCAGCGGAATAAGGGGCACTTGTTCGGGCGGTAGATACTCCAACGACACGATGCGTTCGTCGGGTTCCAGCGGCAGAACCGCGTTCAGAAAAGCGCGCATCAAGTTCGGATGCTCGCCGAAAATGCGCCGGAAGACGAGGTCGTTTTTTGGATCGAGATAGCGTTTCATTGAAAAATTTCCGCGATTGGCAATGTTGCACACCCATTACGCGATGTGGATGCGGATGTCTTTCCTCAACTCACATGGTACAGTCGCGAGGTGTCAATACAACTCTCGGCGCTGGACCGTACGCACCGACTATCCCGTCGTAACCCATCGTCGCGCCTTCATTTCGAATCGCGGCAGCGTATTCACTGATTCGACAACGACTCGAATCCCCAGCTTTTTGTCCAACTCCGCCGAGATCTTCGCCGCGATCGAGTTCCCGTCTTCGTCCGCTTCCGCTTCGATCTGAATCCGCAATTCGCTCATCGCCCGGACCGTCGCGACTTCAACGCGAAACTCCGCGACCGGAAACGCGTGGATCACTTCTTCAATCGCGCTTGGATATAGATTCACGCCGCGGACGATGATCATGTCGTCGGTTCGTCCGAGGATACCCCCGTCCAACGAAGCAAACGAACGTCCGCACGCGCATGGCGCTGCGCCATGCCCGGGGCGAGTCAACCGCACGAGATCGCACGTCCGATAGCGAATCGCGGGACTGCCCAATCGCCCCAAATTCGTCAGCACCAGTTCGCCGGATTCGCCGTCGGAGACCGGTTTACCCGTTTTCGGATCAACGCATTCCGCGATGAATTCGCTCTCGATCACATGCATGCGTCCGGGCGTTTTCTCGCATTCGAAACTGACCGGCCCTGTTTCCGTCATGCCATAGTGGTCAACGCACCGCGCGCCCCAGGCATCTTCGATCAGTGACCGCGTTCGCGGAACGCTTCCGCCCGGTTCGCCCGCGACGACCAGCATCCGCACCGGCGAAAACGAAATGTTGATCCGTTCGTCCGCCGCCGTCTGCGCCATCCGCATCGCGTACGTTGGCGTGCAGCACACAACCGTGATCCCGTTGTCGAGCATGAACCGCAGCCGCGCCTGCGTGCTCATCCCGCCCGCCGGCATGCACAGCGCTCCGATGCGAGCTGCGGCTTCAAAGGCCGTCCAGAATCCCAGGAACGGTCCGAACGAAAACGCGAAACACACGCGGTCCTTGGGCTTCAATCCAGCTGCAGCGAAAACAAACGACCAATTCCGAACCATCCACTCCCAGCTTTGACGGGTGTCCAGCCAGCGCAACGGAGCCGCGCCGGTACTCCCCGACGAATGATGAAAGCGGCAATAATCCTGGACGGGCTGCGACAGATTCGTTCCAAACGGCGACGTCTTCGCCTGGTCTGCGATCAATTCGGACTTCGTGAGAAAAGGCAATTGATCGAGCGTGAGGTGTGAAAAATCTGAGCCCTTGATACCCGCCGCCTTGAACCGCGATTTGTAGAATTTGTTCGACGACAGCGTCCCCAACACTGCGCGCAGCTTGGACGTCTGCAGCGCGCGAAGTTCATCTGGTTTCAACTTCTCTTCGTTCGCATCGTGGAAGTAAGACATGATCTCTCGAATAGAAGGTAAAATAAAAAGATGAGCGGGTAAACGTGTGTTTATCCCGCGTATAGCCGAACGTCCTTGGAATGACACACATTTTTACGGCTTGAACAATGTCACCATTGCGCCGCCGGATGCAGCCAAAACCATCCCGACGAGGAAACGCCAGTCGAGAGCGCCGAGACCATCTTTGGGTGGATTCATGATGATGCCGAAGATTGCGGCAACAACGGGTGCGCCTGCGAACACGAGTGACATGACCTGCGACGCGGCAGACGCTGCTTGTTTCGGTGTGGCTCCCGGCGGAATATTGTTACTCAAAGCGAACAGCACGGTCAACGCGCCAATGGCTCCAGCGACTCCGGCGATCAAGGACCACGTAATGCCCTTCGGAAATTCGCTGAAATTGAAACCCGAACCGTTGATCGCGATGATCACAAGAGGAGCCAACACGGCCACCAAGAAATACGCAATGCCAACGAACAAAAACGCCTTAATGCGATCATGATGGAATCCCATCGCGCCCCAATTCAAGAGCGTTCCGTACATGCCCCACGCCAGAACGGTCATCAACGCGAAAATCGACCAGTGCAATTTCATTCCCTCCTCCTAAAAAAATCAGTTTCACGTTTTCAGATATGAACACGTCTGTCGAACTGAAAAACCAGAAACCTAAAAAAATTCCAGAACACTTTTCTAAACCGCAACGTCGATCTTCTCGGCAAAATCCTTCGGAATAAATGTTGCCTGCATCCTCCCGTCGCGGAACGAGCAGCACACGATCGTGAAGGTGCCGCGAGCGGATTCCTCCGTCTCACCCTTCTTGCGGAAAATAAACTCGTACGTGATCGCCTTCTCCGTTTTCTTGGCGACATTCAATGTGACGACCACTTCGTCTTCAAATTTAAACGGCCTTTTGAAATCGCACGACGCATTCACGCGCGGCCATCCGATCGACGACCCATCCGCATTTCGAGTCACCAGTTTCAATCCCAGCAACCGATAAAAATCGTGCTCGGCCGTCTCCATGTACTTGAAGAAATTCGAGAAGTGCATGATCCCGGCCAGATCCGTATCCGAGAATTCGACGCGCCGGGTGATGGTGTGTGTGGAAGGCATGGTAATTAGTTCAAAGTTTAAATTTTAAAGTTTAAAGTTAAAGCAGCGATGCGATTTAGTTTAAGCGCAAAATGCAAAGATTAAACACCAACTTTAAACTTTGGACTTTGAACTTTGGACTGGAGTACCCTTTCAACGTCCCGCGCCATTCGGTCAACGCCGAATTTCGCGAGTACATTTTCGCGTCCTTCTTTGCCCAGCCGTGCCGCTGCGGTCGGATCGATCAGCAGCGCTTCGAGATGGTTTGCCAAGTTGCGCGGGTCGTCGGGTTCGCACAGAACGCCGCCACCGGTCTGAGCGAGAATCTCTGGAAACGACGCGTGGCGGGGTTGCACCACCGGCACGGCGCACGCCAACGATTCCAACACGAACAGCCCGAACGATTCGCCGTACGTCGCCGGGACGGAGAAGACCGAACCGCTCTGCAACAACGCAATCTTCCCGGCCTTGTCCAGATTCGGCAGAAAATCGACGTGAGCCGATAGCCCCGCTTTTTTCAAATCGACCTGAATCGCGTGCACAAACGCTT
>JANXLS010000763.1 GCA_025355035.1 Planctomycetota bacterium
AAGCTGATTATCCGTCGCGATCAACTCCAATTTTCGCATCTGCGCCGGCGAGAGCACTTGAACGCGCGGCGCTTCACGCAACGTCCCAGACGATTCTTTCCCTGCACCGCCCGACGCCGCCGTCACACCAATGGCCGCCGTGCCCTCCGGTGGATGAAACGCCATGGACCGATTCGCCGGAATCAAGATCGCACTCAGCAGCACAATTATCGCCAGCCAAATCGCCCGGCTCCATTCCGGAAATGCAATCGGGAGATGCGTTTTCAACGCAATCGAGTCCGCCGCCCGCAATGCCGACTGCCGTTGCGCCTCGCGAAATTCACGTTGAGTCTCCGACATTCGCGCCGCGTCTATTCCGCGCAGAAAAAGCCACGTTGTCACATGATCCGACGTCTTCGCATGCCGATCCAACATGGACGCCGCCAACGAAGCCGCCGGCCGCGCAACCCAAAACGCCGCGATCCCCGCCAGCGCAGCGACCGCACACGGCAGAATAGTGACCACCGGAACGCTGAGCGCTTCGCTTCCGCGCCATCGCATCCAGATCACCCCGAGCGCTGTAAGCAGCAAACCCGCTGCAAATGTCCGCAACGCGACGTTAAGCGCAAGTCCCGAGCGCATCCGGACAACCGCACGTTTCAAAAGTTTTTGAAGATCATTTTCCGTCACAAAAATGAAACCTCTCGCGAAGCACTTCCCAGTCGCCAGCCACTCATTCTATTTATTCTTAGCGCCTTTGCGTGAAAAAAATAACCGCTGGACTCTTCAGAAGCATTAAATGCAAAGTCAATGCCACATAAATAAAAATGGATGCCATAGCGGCATCCACTTGGGTTCGGATGGTAACTGCCAGTCGAATGTACAGCTTGTGTTCATTCGACTGTGATGTTGCCGCCTTCAACTTTCAGTTTCGGCTCCGCCCCATCTTTAACCGCTACAGGCTTCGTCGCGATCTTCACGCCCGGAGCGCTGAAATCAAAAGTGTACAACGCCGCGGTGCCACTGCCGTGGACGGCCAACAGCGCAACCTTCTTCGGAGCCGGTTGAGCGATTTGCGCCGTCGTGCCCGCCTTGACCGTGCAAACGCGCGTCCATTCCCAACGATCCACGCCGCGAATCGCAATGCGCTGCAGCGTGTAAACCTCATCATAATTCGCGTCCGCTTTGACCTGATAAATCATGTAGTCAAATTCAGGATATCCGCGCTCGTACTGCGTGATCTCGCTCTTTAAATCTTCGATTTTCACATCGACCATCTTGAACGGAAGCACCCGGAATTTCTCTTCATTCGACAGCGCGTATCCGCCCGGATTCTTAATGATCAGGCGTTCGTTCTTCGTGCTGTCATACGGCGACGGCGCCTTGCGATCCGAGACACTCTTCATCACCGCGCGAATTGAATACAGACCCGGGCTGCGAATCAGATAAAATTTTCCGACCGGCAACTTGTAAGCCGGAGACGTTTCACCCGCCGCAACATACTTCGTCGGAAACGCGTCCAGCGCCGTCGCCTGATCCGGAATACTGTCGCGTTGAATGATCGTCGGCGGAGTGCCTTCAGGCACAACCTCGCCTTCGTCCGGAAGCTTGACGATGACAAATTCAATCGAATTCACCGGCCCAAGCTGCGGCTCCACATACGCGTAACCCACGCTGTTCGGATTGATCGGCTGCACTTCAATTTCGCGCTTCTCCGTTTTCTTCGCCAGCAATTCTTTCTGCTGGCTCGGCGTCATTTTCTTTAGGCTGGCGAGCTCTTCAGATGTAAGTCGGGAGACTTCGTCAATCGTAACCTTTTCTTTAACGAGGTTCTCCTTGACTGACTTATTCGTCAACGTTATGTCTACATTCAAATCAGCGACCGGGTCCGTCGTGCCGCGCAGGAACGTATCTTTGGGCAGCGTGAGTTTCAATTCGATCATCGAATCGAGTTCAACATCCGCGGCGCACAGAGGCAACGCCATCGAAAAAATCAGTACCGACACAACCGCCAAACGCGTCATGAACATGCGCCACCTTATAGTTATGGACGAAACAAGAACGCCAGTCATATCGTGTCCCCCGTTTTTCGTCAACCGATTCTTCCGTTTACTCCACCTCCGCCTGGTGAACCAAATTGTTCTCCCCCACAACCTCTTCATTCTTCCCAGGCTGAACCCACGTGAATTTGCATCCCATTCCGCCGTCACCCTGAAAATATTCAATCTTGATTTCATGCAGCCCTGCCACGAGTTCCACCGCCCCCTCTTTCTTATCCATGGCGTGTGTGCCCGGACTGTTGACCACAAGCTTGCCATCGAGATACATGCGCGACCCGTCGTCGGATTCAAGAAAGAATTTATATTTCCCCGGCTTGTCGATCTTCACCGCCCCGGTCCACTTCGTATAAAAATTCTTGTCCAGATTCGTGTTGTTGAAATTCGAATCGCAACTATCCACACTGATCTGCCGCTCGACGCGCCGAATCGACGGCTTCTTTTCCGCAGGAATGTTCGGAAAATCGCCGACGCCCGTATCGAATTCATAATACTCCGCAATCAGCCCTGACTTCACCGCATCAGCCGCGTGAGCGCTCATCACCAGGAACAAAATCGACGCCGGAAAAAGTACCTTCATGTCACACTCCATGTTTCAAACTGTAGCCTGTACTTTTAAAATCCTTCGCACTCGAGCGTAGCCCTTCCCCCTCTCCTATTGGGGAGAGCGCGAGATTTCAATTGCGCGTGACTGAATAACTTTTTTTTATCAGCGGTCATCCGCATTCAAACAGCTCCCCCGGCGATCCAGCGCAGCCTGCTTTTGGTGCCATAGCCAAGCGTGTTCCACAATCGTTTCGATATCCGGATACGTCGGAGTCCATCCCAACATTTCGCGTGCGCGTTTCGGTTCCGCGACCAATTCCGCCGGATCGCCCGCCCGGCGCGGATTGGCAACGATCGGCACGGTCTTGCCGCTGACCGCCTCAACCGCTGCAATAACTTCCCGAACCGAATTCCCGCGCCCGGTACCCAGGTTCAGCTTCAAATTGCCGCCGCCCTCTTTCAGGTGTGTCAGCGCCCGGACATGCGCATCCGCCAGATCGTTGACGTGAATATAATCGCGAACGGCTGTGCCATCAGGCGTCGGATAGTCCGTCCCAAAAAGTCCGATGTGCGACCGCTTCCCCATCGCAGCCTCAATCACCAGCGGAATCAAATGCGTCTCCGGCGTGTGGTCTTCTCCGATTTCTCCTTCCGGATCGGCCCCCGCCGCATTGAAATAGCGCAACGCCGCATACTTGATCCCATACGCGCCCGCGTACCAATGCAGAATCCGCTCAACAAAAAACTTCGACTCGCCATATGGATTGACCGGATGCTGCGGATGCGTCTCGTCCAGCGGCATCCGAATCGGATCGCCGTACGTCGCGCACGTCGACGAAAACACAATCTCTTTCACGCCCGCGTCCACCATCGCATCGAGCAAATTCAACGTATTGACCGTATTGTTCCGAAAATATTTACGCGGATTCGTCATCGATTCTCCGACAAACGCATTCGCAGCGAAATGCACCACCGCTTCAATGGCGTGCCGCTTGAAAACGCCGCTCAAAAAATCAGTATCCGAAAGTTCGCCCCGTTCCAACGGACCCCATTTCACCGCGTACTCGTGCCCGAACGTCATGTTGTCAAGAACAACCGGCGTATGCCCCGCCCGCGCCATGAATTTCGCCGTATGACTCCCGATATAGCCCGCTCCGCCAGTGATGAGAACGATCATGAGAACTCCGAGCGATGTGTAAGCAGCATAAACTTCCAAAACACTCTTCGCTTCAATTTAACGGCATCGAATTCAAAAGCGAAATTTAAAACCGCAAGTAAACGCAGGAAACGTTGAGTAAAACACCCTCTTCATTTCAACGATGAGCTACGAGAAGCAATTAGAGCGTTTTTCAAATGGATGGAGACAAAGATGCGCAGCCCGCCGCAAGCAGATTTGTCTTCAGACATTTGAAAACCGCCCTAAAGGAGCTGCCGATCCTTCAACGCCTTGTTCAACAACGGTTCGATCGTCGCCCGAATCGCTTCGTTCGCGTACCCAACCCACGCCACATCCGGCTCCACCGCCAACCCTTCATCGGGCAACCCTCCGCCCGGTTTCGTAATGATCACGCCCGCCTCGCGCGCAATCAGTTCCGTGCACAGATCGTATGGATGACAACAAATTCCCAATCGCAATCCGCGCCGCTGCAAAATCGGTTCCATCAAAGGCCGTATATCCGCGGTGAACCGATCCCGCCCCGCGATCAGCTCATACAATTGCCCGCCCGTCGAAATGTACTGATCTTCAAAACACAACGCCTTCCCCGGCGTCACCGGCCCGATCGCGCCGCGCACAATCTCCTCATCAATCGCCGCGAGTTCTTCGCGCACGCCCGGAAAAAATCGCGCAATCTGCACATACCCGTGCTCGATCGTTTTCGCCTTCGACGGCCGAAGTGTCAGCGGTTGCGATTCCTTTGTGATCCGATTGTACCGTTCCGCACGAATGCCCTTGCCGTGTTGAGCCCACAACGAGTCGCTCAAGTGCTGCTTGATCAACGGCACTTCCGTCATCAACGCCACTTCGATGTCCTTCAGATTCGACCCAGGTCCTTTGTTCGGAGCTATCCCCGTCAAAATCCACGCCGGTCGTTTCTGATACATCAACCCGCGCGTCCCATCGATCGGATCGACGATGATCCGAAACAGCGCGTCCTCTTCCCGCGTCCCCCGCGGAAGCACCAACTTCCCGCCATGAATGCCTTCCGCTATCAAAACGATCGGTACTTGCGGAGCGATTTCGCGTTCGAAGAATTCGACCAGCATCTCTTCGCTGACCCGATCAACCGAATAAATCGTGTCCCCCTCACCGTCGTCCGCAACTGTCGCCATCTCATCCTGCGATGTGTATTCGCACGCAAACACCACCGCGTTGCGGATCGTGTTATGCAACTCCTGAATCGGTTCCAGCAATTCGCGACAGTCCAAAATCCGTGCTCCTTTTTTTGAAATTCATTTCAAATGAACCTTCGTTTCACCGCCGCCCGCCGCCCGCCGCAAGTGCCCCAAGCGCCCCGAGCACCCCAAGTGAGAGGATGCTTTAGAAATGCGCGCGTCAAATTTCTTCTCTCTTTTTGTTTCGCTACGAAAATGAGTTGTTCGTGTTCGCGGCAAAACCAATCTGCTCTGACATCCCAATTCCCGGCGCGTTTCCACTCAAA
>JANXLS010000766.1 GCA_025355035.1 Planctomycetota bacterium
GCAATCTGCATCGCTGGACCGCGCATGCGATGGTGATCATTGTCTGGCTGCACATGCTTCGCGTTTTTATGACAGGATCGTACAAAGCGCCGCGAGAATTCAATTGGGGTGTGGGTGTCATTCTATTGACGTTGACGCTGCTACTCTCCTTCACAGGTTATCTGTTGCCGTGGGATCAGTTGGCGATCTGGGCCATCACGGTCGGCACGAACATGGCGCGCGCGCATCCGATCATCGGGAACGAAGGGCCTGGCGCATCGTTCCTCAATCCGTCGTATTTGGGTTACGACGATATTCCGATCATTCATCCAAAAGACGACGTTCGATTCGCGTTGCTGGGTGGTTCGATCGTCGGTCCACCGGCGTTGCTCCGCTTCTATGTGCTGCACTGCGTTTTCCTTCCGATCGTTGCGGGCTTTCTGATGGCCGTGCATTTCTGGCGCATCCGCAAGGACGGTTTTAGTGCACCGCTGTAATGAATTGATTATGTAAAAGACGTCTCGAGTTTGAACCGAACTCGACACGGTTTGTCCTGTGAATTTGTTGACGATTTAAACATCCGATTTGGGTAAGCGCTTATGTCATCACCTGCAGAACTGGGACCAGGAATCCTCAACCCCATTTTCCAAGCGGTCAATTGGTTGTGTCAGCCGGTGGTCTTCTACACAGGTTCCACGATTGCCTTCTTCGGCGCGTTGAAATTCCGCAGGACGCTGGTTAAGCCGTGGATCGCCGGTTCGATGGCGGTTGGCATGATCGTCTTTCTTTTGTTGAGCCTGCTGAATCCGCAGTTCGCGCGCGAAGCGTTAAAGGCCGACAACGCGCCCATTTGGATCATGCTTACGATCACATGTCTGGTGATGTGGGCGGCGTTCTATCAGGCCGTTGAAAACGATGAACGCTTTAAAAAGGGACTCAAGTCGCTTGAACACGAAGCTGCTGAAGAAAAACTTCACGTTTGGCCCTACCTCGTTTATCTCGAAGGCGTGATGGCGGCGTTTGTGCTCGCGCTGTTGTTCATCTGGTCGCTGGGACTTGACGCGCCGCTTGAAATGTTCGCGAATCCGGCCAAGAGCCCGAATCCGGCGAAAGCACCGTGGTACTTCCTCGGGTTGCAGGAATTGCTGGTCTATTACGATCCCTGGATCGCCGGTGTTTTGCTGCCATTGATGATCGTCGGCGGCTTGATCGCTCTGCCGTATTGCGATCCGAATCCGAAGGGCGTTGGCTACTACACATTCGATCAGCGCAAATTCGCGATCACGACATACCTCTTCGGCTACGTGATGATGTGGCTCGTGTTGATCTTCGTAGGTACGTTCCTGCGCGGCCAGAACTGGAACTTCTTCGGCTTGTACGAAACGTGGGACCCGCACAAATCCATCGCGGCGAACAACGTCAACGTTTCCGAAATCTTCTGGCTGAACATGATGAAGACCGATCCGAAGTCGCTGGTCTGGTACAAGCGCGAAATCCCCGGCATCATTATTTTGCTCTGCTATTTCACGATCATTCCACTGGCAATCAAGATGCTCTTCAAGAATTTCTACGAATCGTTCATCATTAAGTATGGCAAGATCCCGGGCTTCATCCGCTTTTCACTGGTGGTGCTGTTCCTAATCGTCATGATGTCGGTGCCGATCAAGATGTATCTGCGCTGGGGCTTGAACCTGAAGTACATTGTGTTCATCCCGGAATACTTCTTTAACGTTTAAGAAGAGTTTAAGCAGCCGGAAAAATCCACGGCCATTTGCCATGTGCGATCAGTCACGAGTCCTTTGTCATCCAGACGCCGAGAGCGTTAGAAATGACAAATTACAAATGACACATCACAAATGACAAATGGCCGTTTTCACGTCG
>JANXLS010000987.1 GCA_025355035.1 Planctomycetota bacterium
CGTCGTCGCCATCGAAAGCGACCGCGAATTCGCGCTCAGCGTCCTCCAACGCATCGACCGCGAACTCACTCACCGCGGCGAACTCTTCCGCAAAGCCCGAGTCCAGGATTTCCCGAGCTTCCGCAAAGCCAACCGCGATCACATCATGCCCCGCACGCTGTTGATGATCGACGAATTCCAGGAGTTCTTCACCGACGACGACAGCGTCGCCCAGGACGCCGCACTCCTCCTCGACCGCATCGTCCGCCAAGGGCGCGCCTTCGGCATCCATGTCGTCTTAGGCTCTCAGACATTGGGCGGAACTTACACGCTTTCGAAGAGCACCCTCGGGCAAGTCGTCGTTCGTATCGCGCTGCAATGCACGGAAGCCGATTCGTATCTCGTGCTCAGTGACGATAACGCCGCCGCCAGTTTGCTGACGCGTCCGGGCGACGCCATCTACAACGACATGGCCGGCATGATCGAAGGCAACAACCCCTTCCAAGCCGTGTATCTCCCGAAGGACGAGCAGGACAAATGCCTCGACATTTTGGAACGCAAATCCGCCGACGGCGCCATGGACGCCGTCGATCCCCTCGTGATCTTCGAAGGCAACAGCCTCTCGGATATCCGCAACAATTCCGTTCTGCGCAACGTTGCGAAAAGCCCTCTGCCGGAGGTTGTCAGCAGTCCGCGCGTCTGGCTCGGCGAACCCAACGCGATCAAGGGCCCGACCGAAGTCCAGTTCGGCAAACAAGCTGGCAGCAATCTTCTGATCCTCGGACATCGCGGCGACACCGAAATCGCCATGGCCTGCGCAACGGTGATCAGCCTCGCCGCCGCTCACGCACACGGTTCGATCGCCATTAAAATCCTCGACGGCACCCGCCCGGATTCCCCCGCGCGCGAGCGTCTCGAACTTCTGGTGAAAGCGCTCCCGCACGAAATCGAAATCTGTGATTACCGCCGCGCGCCGACAGCCCTTCAGGAATTGGCCGAGGTCATGAAGTCGCGCCAAGCGCAGGACGCCGAAGCCGGCAAGCGCATCTTCGTTCTCGTGCTGGGACTCGAAAAATTCCGCATGCTCCGTCAGGAAGACGAATTCAGCTTCTCGTCCTCGTCCGACGAAAGTGGCGCGTCCGCGTCAAAAGCTTTCACCGACCTGCTGCTTGAAGGCCCGAACGCCGGCATCCATTCGCTGGTGTGGTGCGATACACTCAGCAACCTGAACCGCAGCCTCAGCCGCAAAACGCTCCGCGAATTCGAAATGCGCGTGCTCTTCCAAATGAGCGCCTCGGACTCATCCGAACTCATCGACAACCCCGCCGCGAACCGACTGGGCATGTACAACGCACTCTTCTATTCCGCCTCAAACGGAGCCATGGAAAAGTTCCGTCCCTACGAAGCCCCCGACAAAGATTTCATTGCCGAATTCGCCCAGACTCTCGCAAACCGAGCCGAGCCCATCGTCAAGTAGAGTCGAAATCCGTTCGACTCTTTCCTCTATTTTGAGGGAGCCGGCGGAGGTTGGCTCTGCTCATCAAACTCTTTCGCCAGCACATTCATTCCCGCCTTCACATCCTCCAACGTCCCCACCACGACAAACAGGTGGTACGAATAGTCCCCCGGCTTGATCCCGCTTTTGTCAAAGACGCGAAACACGCAGTTCCATTTCACCACTTTCTGCGGCGCAAACCGAAATCGTCCATATCGAACTTTTTCGTCGCCGCCCGGTTGCTTCTTCGGAGCAAAAATCCCCATCGCATGACTCCCGCTTTCGGTCGCCAAAACAATCGGGCGATCTTGTTCACCCGGACCGTCACCGATCGTCTCGAACTCCCCCGACTTCGGATCACGCGCATAAAATTTCGCAAACGCCGCAGGCATGTAACCCGTGACCGCTTCAACAACGAGCTGGTTGTGCTTCTCATTCGGTACTGTAAAAACGGTGTCGTATTCGATGATGTTGGGAACTTCGTTGTGTCCAATGTGAACGCGTTTGGCGACAAGATGATTTGACAGCGCAACGGTATTCTTCGCCGGTTCCCCGCCCGATTTCTCACCAGGCAACAACCAAAATGCCATTTGAATCGTTGTCTTCAATTCCGCACCCATGGCCGAAATATTCAGCAACCGGCTCGTCGAATAGTCACCGGCACCATCGTCGCGCGACCCCGCTTCCGTCGGATTGAACGTCTCCGCTTTCATCCTCGTTCCGCAATCCAGATTCGTCGCCGATTGCAACTGTCTCCCGTGATCATGGCTATCGATAAACTCCTGCCCGTTCCACGTCAGCGAATGAATCGCCCCGGCCAATCGCGACGTGGTCGTGATCACGATCTCCGAATTTTTGAACGGCGAACGAATCTGCGCGTTCCCTTTGGCGTTCGGAAGTTCCTTCGCCGGGCCACCCTCGCCCAGCTTCCACTCTTTCACAACTTTTCCGTTCTTGCCTTTGATCCGAACAAACGCAACCCGACATTCACCCGGACTCGTGCTGGGATCCAGCCGAATCCGCCCGATTTCTGGCGCTTCAATTTTCACTGAATAATCATGCCATTCGTTATCGTGAACAAACGAGAAATTGACGTGCGATCGCGCTGAAAACTCTCCGGTCTTCTCCCGCGAAGCCCAATAGATCTGCGTGAACCCTTTGCTCTTCGATTTCGCACGCAACTCCACGCTGAACGGACCCGTTGCATCGAGGAATTCCGGCGAAATAATGTACGGATCGTTGTCCGTCGAATTGATGACACATTCTCCGCCAACCATCGCGAGCGAACAATCTTTCGACGGCTGCCACATGGAGCCATCGGCAACGGTGATGGCAACGCCGTTTTGCGCCCCGAAAACCGAAGCACTCCACACAGCCATTGCGATGGCCAGCAATCGAGTCTGTCGAATCATACCGTTCTCTCCGTCCAAACCTACGCGTCATTTGCAATCGACTTTCGGCAATCACGTGTCACACTTCGAGCGATGCATTGGAACTTTATCCGTTGACCGGTGATTTCGCATGTCGCTTCTCTGCACGAACATTGAAAAAAGATTTGGATCAAACCGTGCGCTGGCAGGCGCAAACCTATTCGTCCGCACCGGCTCCATCCACGCGCTGCTCGGAGAGAACGGCGCCGGCAAATCAACGCTCAACAACATTGTCTCGGGTGCACTCCAGGCCGATTCGGGCACAATCGAAATCGATGGGCGCGCCGCGCGTTTCAGTTCGCCCCTCGAAGCCGCAGCCGCCGGAGTCGGTGTGGTCCATCAACATTTTCTGCTCGCTGAAGCCTTGACCGTTGCTGAAAACATCGCGCTTGGGATGCGGTGCAGTACCTTCGGACTCCGTTTCGATTCTAAAAAAGCCGAGACCGCCGTTGCACAATTGGCCGAGCGCACCGGCCTGCATGTCGATCCGCGCGCGCGCGTTGCCGACCTTCCAGTCGGCCTGCGCCAACGCGTTGAAATTCTCAAGTCCTTGTCGCGCGGCGCAAAAATACTGCTCCTCGACGAACCCACCGCCGTGCTCGCGCCGGCTGAAATCGAACGTTTGTTCGTCACGCTGCGCAATCTCCGCGACGAAGGCCGCACGATCGTGATTGTCACGCACAAGCTCGACGAAGTCTTCGCGCTCGCCAGCGACGTGACCGTCTTGCGCAAGGGCGCAACCGTCTGCGAATCAACGATCAGCAACATCACGCCCGGTGAATTGGCCCACGCCATGATCGGCCAGGATCCTCCGCGATTGATCAATGAGGTTCAATCTCCCCTCATCGACCTGAAAACCTCCGCACCCGTCGTGTTGGAACTGCGCGGATTACGCGTCGCGAGGACATTGAACGTCGCGGAGCTCATCGTTCGCGCGGGGGAAGTCGTCGGTGTCGCCGGTGTCGAAGGCAATGGACAGGACGAGCTCGCCGGGGCTATCGCCGGGACGTTGGAGCAGCCGCACTCCATCGAAACGCTGAAGCTGGGCCGCGTCGATCTACGCACACTGTCCATTAGCGAACGCAGCCACGCGGGAATCGCAACAATTCCATCGGATCGCCACCGCGAAGGTCTCGTACTCGAAATGTCGCTCAGCGAAAATCTGAATCTGCGAACACCCGTCGAGCGCTCTGTTGCCTGCATGTCCCTGCTGGATTCCGCAGCCATGAATTCCAAGACGAAGGAACTTTTGCTGTCCTACGGCGCGTTCCCGTCCGATCCGATGCTCCCGGCGGGAGCGCTCAGTGGCGGCAATCAGCAAAAGGCAATTGCGGCGCGCGAATTGAGCTGCGAACCCAAATTGATCCTCGCCTGCAATCCGACGCGTGGCCTCGATGTGGGCGCGGCGGCCGAGATCCAAAACAGGCTGCTCGTCGCGGCGCGCGAACGAAACGCCGCCGTGCTCTTGATATCAGCCGACCTCGACGAAGTGCTCGCACTCTCCAATCGCATCTTCGCGCTCTATCGCGGAACTCTGATCGCTATCGGAGCGCGCGGCGTCTCGCGCGATGCGGTTGGGCGCGCGATGGTTGGGGCGACATAATTATTTGTCGTTCAAAATCGGCAGCCATTCGCCACGGTAACCGCTCAGTTGCAAGGGTCCAGACGCATTCGAACGAATACGAATCGATCCCTCCTGATGCGGCGAAAGAACCCACGTATTCAGTGCCTCGAATTCCATTCCCGATGATTCGTCCGCATTCTTCGACGTCCCCGCAATAATCACACTGTTCTTCGAACGTTGAATCAAATCGACTGTTTCGCGCGGCCATCGATTGTATTCTCCGGGCATGATTCTCAACACGTCCGCTTCCATCGACAACTCTTTCTTGGCGAGCAATCGTCCGAGCGATGCGCCCGATTTTGCATCTGCAAAAAGTGTGCTGAATGAACCATATGCTATCCGAACACAAAGTGTACTCGCGTTTGCCGCCGGTTTGTCGAACGGGGGGCCGTCATCCGAAAATTGCCATTCAATTCCGTCCGGCGCAACGCATTTCGCTGAAAGGGTGGGTGAGCCATAATGTATTCCTTTTTCCGTCAACATCGTTTCAAGTGTCCGACGCGTTTCGCTTGGAAATTTGCAGCGCGGGAGGATCACCCGATCGATTCGAACGCGCGGCACAATCTCCAGAGCGCCTTCGATCGCGTTGGGCTGATCGGCAGTGATCACCAGCAGCGCCAGTCGATGAATTCGTCTGCGGCGCAGCAACTCGACGATGCGCAACCCCTGCCCTCCTCCACCCGCGTCGATTAATGCCGCTCCATCGCTCGTCTCAATTAAGGCCGCTCGTCCGCGCGACAGATCCAAAATCGTCAGTTCTGGTGTCGTCGGGCGATGGAGAAAAAGGACGTTCGCAACCAATAGGAGTGGACACGCGCACACGACGCAGGCCACGCGCAAGACGCTCATTTCCCCACGACGCGCCACCCAGGTCCACACCAGCAACGCGGCATAAGCGGCGAGCGTCCACACAAGCGGATGCGGCATGTCGATCGATGCGCCGGGAAGATTTGCGCAAAACGAATTGACCGATTCGAGTGCGCCCAGCGAAACCCATGCGCCCCAACCCAGAATTTTCCCGAGCACAGGCCACACATATCCCAGCACGATCGTGGCCGTTCCGAACGCCATGCAAATGCTCAAAAACGGAAGCGCGAAGAGATTCACAAAAAGTCCGAGCGCGGAAAATCGCCCCATGTGCCAGGCGACCGATGGCGACGTTGCCAGCCATGCGGCCAACGTCACCAGCATGGATTCCACAATCCATTGCTTGATCCGCTCGCTCCATTCCAACGCTTCGCCCGGAGCCGATGTAAGTAGGCGCGCATGTTGAACGCGCCATTTCTCCCAAGTCGCTTTGAAGATCGGCAAAAGTGTGTGCAGCGAGAGCACCGCCAGAAACGAAAGCTGAAATCCCGCGGTGAACAAATCGTGCGGCGCGTAGGACAAAACGATCAACGCCGCCATGCCCAACGCGGTCAGCGGATCGGCTTCGCGTTGGAACGGCGACGCGAGCGCGTACGCGCCAAACATAACCGTGGCTCGAACCGCTGGAGGCGACGAACCCGTCAGAAGACAATACGCAAGACACGCGGCGAGCACCCACCCGGCCGATTTTCGTTTGGCGATTCCGAAACATCCGAGCACTCGCCAGAGCGCCGCACAAACCAATTGAATATGCAGACCGCTGATCGCGAGCAAATGAGCGGTTCCAGAAATCGCAAACGCCTCGCGATCCGAGACACTCAGCGATTCCCTGCGGCCGAAGACCATGGCGTTCAGCAACCCGGCCTGTTCGGCGTGGCCATTCAACAGCGCCGGCGTATTCGCGGCAAGAATTCCGCTGACGCGCCGCAAACGAAGCCCGATTCGGCGCCAATCGGGAGCGTCTATTTTTCGCACCGTCGCGTTCGACACGTTTCCAACGCGCCCGATACCGAGCGCAGCCAGATACGATCCGTAGTCGAACCCATCCGGAATCGTCGCCACAGGAAGCGGTTCGATCACCGCACGAAACTCGACGCGATCGCCCTCGGCGAGCGTCGCAGCCAGATCGATCGGTGTGTTTGGCGCACCGTCATTCTCATCATCTGCGACAGATTTGTCGGGGCGTGCGATAACTTTGGACGTAACGCGAATCCGTCCCGATGCGCGCTGCATGGCGTTTGCTTCTCGTCCCAACGCATCCAATTCAACCGTCCACGCGACGCGCTGATCCGTGGATTGATGTCCGTGACTTGAGCGCCACTCCGCTTCGAGAATCGTGCCGCGAATCCAAACAAGACAAGGGCGTTCGGGAGTGCGATGCGTCACGTCGTCGCTGGGACGAATTCGAAATTGTGCCGCATGACTGAAGGCCCCGAGAATCAGGGCGAACGCGAGTCCAAGCGGAAATATTGCGCGACGAAAATGAAATGCAGCGGCGAGTGCGGCGAGGGATGCAACGAGAAGAAGTGCGGCGAGAACCGTTAGCGGGAGCGTAACACAATCGTCGAGGAAGATGCCGCAGCAGCAGGACAGCGCCATCCAGAAAATCGGACGTCTTCGAAGAAAGCCGCTTTCCAGGCTAAGACGCTCCGGCATCGAAGTGGAGTCCTGAGAGGGCGTGAGAGCGAGATGGCTTCCCGCTCTACCTTTTGGGAACGCTATTTATCAAGCCCGTCCGCATCAATGACTTTCAACTCGACCGTTGCGGGAACGCTGGCGTTTTCGCCGTCGGAAACGATCAGTTCGAATTTGTAGTCGCCAGCTTTGTAGATGCGAATGCCGACGCGATCCTTTGCCAGATTGGCCGGAGCGAGTTTTAAATTGTCGCCGCTGATTTGACGCCACGTGTACGTCAGTTCCTTGCCCTGCGGCCGACTCTTTGTTCCGTCAAGAATGATCACATTCTTCAACGGATTGGCTGGATCGGCGGGCGCATTGCGATTCGCGGCGGGGGCCGGATTGGGCGTGACCGTCGGCACCGCAACGGGCAACGTTCCGGGAGCCACCACGTTGACCGTCACCTGAACGGGTTCGCTGAAATCCTTGCCATCGAACGCCTGAACTTCGAACTTGGTCACGCCAACCTGTGCGGGCATGAAGCTCAATTTGTCTTTGCGCTGATCCAGTTCGTGATTGCCCCGGCGCCACCGGAACGTCAGCGGTTCGGGGCCCTTGTCCGGGTCGTTCGATGCCGATGCGTCGATCACCGTTTGAACACCCACTTCCGTCGTGATGACCGGTCGTTCAACGATCGCCACCGGGGGAATGTTCTTCGCGCGTGGGCGGGCCTGGAACGTGATTTGGGTTGGGGCGCTGTCGTCGTTTCCATCGTTGACGACGAGTTCCCAGACATACGTGCCTTCGGCTGGAACCACGAATTGAATCTTCGATTTGCGATCCTCGCCGATTTGCAGTTTCACCGGGACGTCGATCGGTTGCTTCTGCAGCCAATAAAACTTGAGCTGATCGCCAGTCGCACCGTTCGGCGATTTGGAACCGGAACCATCGAGGACAACCGTATCGCCGATTGAAGGCGGCGCGATTTCAGCGATGATTGCTTGAGGTAACGCGCCAGCCACAACGGTGAATGATACCGTCGCTGGGGCGCTCGCCGCTTCGCCATTGCTGACCACCAGTTCCATATCGTACGCACCGGGCTTGGTCGGCGTGATCACTATTTCCTGCGCCGAATCGCGCGGGGCAATCACCAGATTAGACGGGCCGTTTGTCTGCTTCCATTTGTAACGTAATTCCGCACCGGACGGGTCGCTGCTGCGTTCACCCGTCAAACGAATTTCCCGGCCTGTCGGCAAGGGGTTTTTGTTTCGGATCGATGCTACGGCCGTCGGAATGGACGCAGCAGCCGCGGCTTTGATGTCGACCGCGAAGGTTTCAGTCTCGCTGCGTTGATTGTTCTGATCGACGATTTCGAGAGTGAACGTGTACATGCCCGCTTTTTCGGGAATGAATCGAAGCACTCGACCGCGCCGTTGATTCCCTGTCAACCCCAGGAAGGGGCCGCCATCGACTTGCTGCGCCCAATAAAACTGAAGCGTTCCGTCGCCCGTGCTACCTTCACCCGAAAGTTCGACTTCGGTTTTCGCTTGAGCCGTCTTTGGTCCAGTAATCTTCGCGACCGGCTTGGCAGCCTTCGGCGGCGTCGGCTGGGCGCCCACTGCGGCCGCCACATCCACGGCAAATTTGCTCGGCTCGCTGTCGCACGAGCCATCGTTGACAATCAGTGTGATTAAATGCCGGCCGGGTTCGGTAACTTTAAATGTCCAATCCTGCTTCTTGGTGGTGGGCATCGGGTCTTTGATCTTCGGACCGCCATCGGATTCATCGGCCCAGCGATAGGTCAATGCCGTCTTGTTGGGGCTGAACGATTGCGCAGCGGAGAGTTTTACCGTGTCGCCGACACTGGCGCGTTCCTGGCCCGTGATCACCGCCGTTGGCTTCAATTGAGCGGCGTCTTTGACGCCGACCTGTGTCCGCGCCGTGGCCGAGAGGCCCTTTGCGTTCGTCACTTCAATCTGGAACATGTAGGTGCCGGGCGTTTTGGTCGCGAATGTGAACGCCGCCGCGCTGGCTCGATCCGGTGGAATCTTGAGCGTCTTGGGTTCGAGACAGGTCCACAGAATTTTGAGTGGACCGCCGCTTTCATCGCGAATTTTGGCTTCGATCACCACTTTTTCGCCGAGGTTGCATTTCTGCGTCGGTTCCAATTCGATGACGGGCGCCTTTTCAGCTGCCAATACTTTGATGATAATCGGTTCGGAAACACCTTGTTTGCGCCCATCGCTGACCAGCAACGAAACACCGAATTCGCCTTCGCGTTCAGCCGAGAATCGAGCGATCGGGCCATCAATGCCGCGAATGTTTTCCGGGAAGCGTTTGCCCGGAACAGGTGCCCAGATGTATGTTAACTTGGCACCGTCATCACTTGAACTTTTCGATCCATCGAGCGTGACTTCATCGCCGATGGCAACTTCCGTTTTATTGGCCGTTAAGCGCGCAACCGGCGGCTTGGGTCCGCGCGGAGGATCGGGCGGCGTGTCGATGTTCGGCGACGGCGTGACCGTGCCGGTACCGACTTGAATCGTGACCGGTTCGCTCTCGAGCACGCCGTTGGCGCAGTCAATGAGCAGGACAAATTTATAGATTCCGTTCTCCGTTGCGTTAAACGAATGAATCGGGAAATTGAATTTATCGCGGCGCGAGTTTGAAAACGGCTGCGTGACGTCCGGGACGATCAGCTTGACTTTGGGGCTCTTTTCGTCGTCGATTTGTTTCCACAAAAACTTCGGCGAATCCGCTTCATTGATGACCGAATTCGAGCCGTCCAAAACAATCGTGTCGCCGATGCGGAATGGCTTTTTGTTGTTCTGAACTTCTGCAACGGCTTTGGGTCGAGTGCGCGGTTGGCTGATAGTCGGCTTGTCGGGAATTACGACGGGGCCAGCTTCCTCAATCGGATCGACTTGCGGTGGTTTTCCTTGGGTTACTTCGACTTCGACCGTCGCCGGATCGCCCCAACGCTTGCTGTCAAATACCTTCAGCGAGAACACGTATTTTCCCGGAAGCTTGGCGAGGAAATCGACCTGTCGTGACTCCAACATATCCGGCGTCAGTACGAAGCCTCCCGGCGCTTCCGTAATGGTCCATTGATATTTCGTGATGGTTCGATTGTTGAACGCTTTGCTGTCCTGGCCGCTGAGCACGACTTTTTGTCCAACGCGTGTTTTTTGATTGCTTCCCGGATTGGCGACGGGGAGAGGAGTCGGCGGCAGCACTTCCTGCGAAAATCGCTTCGTCGTGGACAACCCATTTTTGTTGCTGACCGTCACTTCGAAAACGTACGTGTCAGGCTCGGTTGGGACAAAATACGTCTCGCTCACCCACTTATTGGTTGCCGCATCGAACACGGCGGCAGTCGGATTGGCGATTTTTACGGTACGCCCTTCTTTCTGCACCCACAAGAACGACAGTTCGCCGCCGTCCGGATCACCCGCTTGAATCTTCAGTTTGACGCGCCCCTCGGCGGGGTCTTCTTCGGCGACGGCGCTTCCAGACCACGCAAGCATGGACAGGACGAAGGCTGCTAGAACTGCTCGACTGGCTTTCATGCGTTTTACTCCCTACCGTCAGCGCTCGACTTCCAAACGCGCATCGCCCACCCCTGTGAATTGCAATGGAATGGGACTTCGTTCTGTCCGCATAACCGATGCCCAAACCGTACTGCTATTCTGAGCTGCTTTTTCGGGCTTCCAATATGTACGTCTTTTTCGTTTCCTGACCGTCTTCATTTCGAACCGTCACCAGGAACGAATAGACCCCGGCCTTTGTCGGAATAAAAAAGGTGTCGCTCAACCACTTTTTATTGTTATCGTCATATTTTGCCGCCGTCGCATCTAATATTTTAGCTTGCGGCCCTTCTGTTTGAGTCCATTTAAACGTTAGCTTGCCGCCGTTGGGATCGCTTGCTTTGACGTGCAGCTTGACGCGCCCATCCCTGGGTTGCTCTTCCGCCGCCGACAACCCGCTGCAAAACAGCGCAATGATCAAAGCGATCGGTGCATAATAAATCGCGGGACGCGCGGTCCTGATGATCCTTCCAAGCAACACATTCATGGACAAGATGCCTCTCATTCCGGGACAGCCTCTTGGGCAACAAGCGTTTCCGGCGCGGATGTCTCCGGTGCTGGAGCCATCCCCAACAACACGCCCAACTCCGCCGACAGCCCTTGAATTTCGTCCTCACTCAATTCCGGTTCGATCACGGCATGAACGATCGTTTCCGCACCGGCTATTTTTTCACGGTATTGCTGGACAACCTGACCCTGCTCGTTCTTTTTCTTCTCACCCTGGGTCAACATCTTCTTGCGCGTCAACATCAACGCCAGGATGTAGCGGAACGCGATACGCTGCGGTCCGTTGTCGCCTTCGAGGCGCTTAAAGAAGTCCAGGACATTGTCGAAATCCAAAACAGGCCGCGGCTTTTTCGCAGTGCTACCGGCCTTCGGCAAAGACGTTTTCCAAAAGTAATAGACATCCGCAGGGCGATTATTGAGAAAACACGACTCGCAAAAATCGCCGCGCCGCATCCCTTCCTTATCTTGAAAAAGTGCTGAATAAAAAGCTGCCTCCGGGGCGAACGGCGTTCCACACGCATGACACTGTGGACTCGTCTTGTTGATTTTCCATTCGGTCTCTGACACAGCTTGCCTCGCTAACTCTCTTTGCGTAAAAGTTTAACAATTATGCATGATCGGCGTGGGAATTCAAGAAGATAGAGGGCGAGAACCAAAGATAACAGTATTTAGCAACAACGCCGCCGCTTTCAAAACTCCATTTCTTCCGTGTTCGATGACTTCGGCTTGAAGTAGTGAGGGACCACGCGCGGAGCGATTTTGACTGGTGTAAAAGTCTTCTTCCATTCCGGCCCCGGATCAAACCCGGCCGTGTCACCTGGGCCAAAAGGCGCATCTTTTTCCGTCACAGGGCGTTCGTAAAGAGCGCCATCCGGTCCACACAAATAGGCGAAACGTCCGGATACAGCTGGCTGATCCGGCCATGCAATGAGGGCGTGACCGTTGGCTAGAACACCTTTGGACAACCAACTTTTCGCTCCGCCCTCCGCCCGCGCGCTTTGATGCGTCAGGATTCGGACTTTGAAACCGTCCAAATGGAACGCCCCGTCAGGCTCGTTTTTCGTCGCGAGATCTTTTCCTGCTTTACCCAACAAGTCCAAGAACGTCGCCGCGAAATGATGCACATTTTCCTGGGTGAAATGTTCTTCGAAGTAGAGCTCCTGTTTGGCGTAATACGCTTCGACTTGCGCAGCGGCATTTGCCTCGTTGCTGATGCGTTTGGCGAGCGGATCGTCAACGCCGAGTTTCACCAAAACATTCGCCGCGTTGGTGCGCGTGAGTACCGCAGGTGAATTGAGCAGCATTATTATTTCCGGAATGTACGGCTTGGTCTTCTCGCCAAGATTAATCAACGAATTTCCCGCGACATTGATCACGACACTGTACGGGTCTTTCAATCCGGCCATCACGATCGGCAGCGCTGTGTCGGGAGCGAGCGGCGCGTTGTCGAAGAGCCAGACCATGGCAGCGGTTCGAGTGCCGTAATACGCGTCCTTCATCGCCGCAGCGATAACCGGCATCGAGACACCCACGCCTGCTTCTTTCCCGGGCAAAAGCGCAATGACAGCCGCGCGAATTTCAGGATTTTCATTTTTCAGCTGCCGCGAAACGAAGTCAGCGATCGTACCCGGATCTTTCGGCAAAGCGTTGCTCATCGCCGCAATCGACCGGAGCGCGATGGTCGCGTTGGTGTTGTCGGCGTGTTTGGCCAGCGCGGAGAAGACATTCACGCCCATCTTCGAGAGCGCGCGCGCGGCGGCGGAGAAGATGACATCGTTGTCGCGGATTAATTGCTCGCGTACTTTCGCTTCCGCCGGTCGGCCTTCTTCCTTCAGCGACGCAATTAAATACAACGCGCGGGAACTGATCTCCTCGCGCTCGTCGGCGGCGAGATCGGCGATCAAGCCGAGATGCGGCGTCAGTTTCAACGTCAGCAAAATCGTGTAGGCAGCCGTGCGAAGTTTCGCACTGCCCGTGCTCATCGCTTTAAGCAGCTGCGGCACGGAGTCCGGACCCATGGCTGTCAAGGCGGTTGAAGCTGCGAGTGCTGTTGTCGCGTTTGATTCTTCGACAAGCAGAATCAGTTTCGGCCCCGCCGATCGTGCCTCTGCCCCCAGCGACTTGAAGCCGTCCAACGCAGCGGCCCGAACATGAATCGACGGATCTTCCAGCGCGTCCGCCAAATCGAGCGAACCTTCCGCGCAGTATCCTGCGGATTGAACGAGTGCGGCGTTTTTTTTGCGAGCAATCGACGCTCCTAATCCGCATTCTTTCAACATGAACGGAAGCACACGAACCAGCGTGCGGCTCTGGCCTTTTAAGTCGTAATAGGCCAGCGTCGCGAACCCGCGCGAACGCATGTCCGGCGAGCAGGCGGCGTAATTTTTAACTACGGGCTCCAAACCGTTTCCACACGGTTTTCCCAGCGCCCACAAAGCCGCCAATGCTTCGTCTGGAGTTCCACTCTCGATCTTCTTGCGCAGCGCCGGCGTGCATGCGTCGAGCGCTTTTTGCAATTCTTCCAGCGCCTTCATGGCGGCGGCGGCAAAAGCAGGGGTCGATGCAACAGGTTTAGCTGTGCGCCGTTCGATTTCAATTGTCCGCACCTCACCGATCGCCAGAATGATTCCGACAGAGGCGGCTGGATTTTCATCGAGTGCCGTCTTCAAGAAAGGCACACACTCCGGAACAAGACATGCAATCGATTTTGCCGCAGCGTCCCGGATTTCAGGCGGATTGTTTTCCATCGCCGCGATCAGTTGCATCATGCCGGCCCGGCCAAACGGCTTTAAGGCGTTTGCAATCTGTGCCGGCAAGGCGCATTTCAACACGTCTTCCAGCGGCGGGACGCGATGATCTTCGCTGCCCAGCGCGTGAATCGAAGCCGCAACCGTCGCATGCGGTAATCGGTCTTCGACGGCGAGCATTCCGAAGAGCACGGGCACCGCCGTTTCGCGCGCGGCGCCAATCGAGCCCAGTGCTGAAGCGCATTGCGTCCAAACGGCGGAACGCTCTTTCGGCGTGTAAGCACGACCGGCTATTTCCAAAATCGTTGGGACACTGTCGGCGGCTGCGGAACCCACTCGCCCAAGGGTGTTGACCAGCGCGATGATCGTCGTCGTGTCCTGCTCTGTTCGCAACGCATCGACGAGTGGCCGTACCGCGCCGCGACCGATTAATCCGAGCGAATACGCTGCAGCACGACGGGCCGGTTCGTCCGGACTTTTTAATTCTTCAATCAATGCCGGCACCGCAAGCGAACCGAGTTTAACGAGCGCTCCAGACGCGGCGTATTGGATCTTCGTCACCTTCGAATTCGCGGCTTTGATCAAATCCGAAATCGCCGGTTGTGAGGCCGGAGCCATGCCTTCCAGCGCTAGCAACGCGGCTTCAGCCGTGTCGGGATTTGCGTCGGCGATCAGCGGCCTAACCTTGTTGAATGCGAGCGCGCCGATGCGCCCCAACGCAATCGACGCCGTGCCACGAATGCCCAGATCGGGGTTTGCCAATAAAGGGATCAGCGGATCGACCGCTTTCTCTCCAATCTTGCCCAACGCGTCTGCAATGTCATCACGATTTGTTTTGCAGCGACTGATGCATTCAACCAGTTGCGGAACAGCGTCGGCTGCGTCGGGACCGATGTTTGCAATCGATTTCAACGCCCAGGTGCGAAGGGCCAAGTCTTCGGTTTTCAACGCTTCAATCAGCGCCGGAAGCGCTGGGCGCGCACTGGCTCCAGCAGCCCAAATTCCTTTTCCCGCGGCTGCTTTCACGCTCGGGTTCACGATCTTCAACCGAGCATCGGCAAGCGCGACCATCGCCAGTGGTTCGTCGCGAAACGTGGCGAGCACTTTCGCCGCCTGCACTCCGATATCGTAGCTTTTGTCGATCAGAGCCGGGACCAGCAATGGTACCAGTTTCTTCGGTTCAGCGCCACAATTCGCAAGGGCTTCGATGCTCAACGAGCGAACGGTTTCGTCGACATCATTCAGTCCGAACGCAAGCGGCTCCGGATTCTGCCTGAAGCGCGGAGCCAGATGTCCCAGGACACGCGCCGATTGACGCCGCACATGAACGTCACCGGTGGCTTTCATCAATTCGAGCGGAACGTCGGTGGCGTGTTCATTCATTTTCGCAAACGCCGCGAGACATTTTGCGCGGATAGCGTCATAATCGCGCATGACACGGATCATGGGGAGCGACGCTTCAATCGGCACGTCGTCTAAATCGACCAATGTCATCGCGGCTCTATTTTGAAGCTCTGCGTCTTTGTCGGCAAGAGCCTCCTTTAAGGCAGGCACCGCGCGCTTTGCATCCTCGCCCATTTTTCCAAGCATCGTCGCCGCTTCGCGACGAACGGTAATCTCTTTGCTTTTGTTCAGTGAGGCAACCAACGCATCGACGCCGGCAGTTCCAATTTTTGGAAGCGAACTTTCGGCTAGTTTGTGCGATGCTGCGTCGCGGTTCAATGCCAGCACGTAAAACAACGCGCCTTCCGGAACAGGTTCACCGGTTGCGGCCAACGCGATCGCCGCGCTCGTCGCCGTCTCGACGCTGGAATCGTTCAGCATGTCGATCAATGCGGGCCGATGCGCTTCCGCCGCCGGGCCAAATTTCCCAAACGTCATAGCCGCCTGTCCACGCACGGACGGACTCGAATCCTGCAATAGAAACGCCAATCCGCACATCGCCTCCTCGGAGCGGCAACCGATTTCGCCGATCGCCAGCGCCGCATTTGTCCGGACGCTCTCGTCTTTGTCGTTCATCAATGCAATGATCGCGGCGGAGGCGTCGCGCGCACTGGGCCCGATTTCCGCCAGAGATCGGGCCGCGCACGATCGAACGTCCGCGCTCTTGTCCCCCAACGCACTGACCAGCGACTGAACCAGCGGTTTGATACTGCCCGCGTAATGTTGAAGCGATTTGACGGCAGCTAATCGCGTCGCGTCCGCCGCCGTTGCGGCGCGCATCGCAGCCGTTCGAGCGGCAATGTCCGCCGACGGATCTGCGACCGCAGCATCGCAGAATATCTGGAGGGAAAGGAGTCCGACCGTGATCGATAAGAAGATGAGTCGCATCATCTTCATTCATACACCGAAAATTTTGAAAGAAACACGTCTCGACGCACTTGCATTTCATTTTTTTTCGCGCATAATGCCTGCCGTCGTACACCCGCGTCGACTTCAAATCTCCTTGCCAACTTAGCTCAGTGGTAGAGCAATGCTTTCGTAAAGCATAGGTCCTGGGTTCAAGTCCCAGAGTTGGCTTGTCAAAAACTAATTATTTCATTTAAAACGCTCCAATCCGGAGCGTTTTTCGTGTCGTGATTTGCGTACGAATTTCGTCTTTGCTGAGGCGCGCTCAAAGCAGGGGTGAGATTACGAATCGGGGCGGCGGCCCGCGAAAATCCGAGGGTTCTAAAACTGAGCTGGCTTAAGGCAAGACTATTGGATGAGAGTTACGGGATAATCTTTTGAGTTTGTCCGCGCGCTCCAAATGCCAAATCTACGGTTCCGACATAGATTCCGATGGCAACGAGCATCAATACAATCGCAACCCAGAATTTCCAATCATGATGCGCTCGTTGCCAGTACGGGCGGTCAGAATGGTTGACCTTTTCCCGGTCATGCGAGTGGGGTGGATCTTGCTTTTTCTGATACTTTTCATGCATGGGTTGCCTCTACATCTTTCCGATTATAGTTTTATGCGAGGGTACGTTTTTAGTTTTAACTCGAGCGCAACTCAAGCCGCACGCTTTCCCCTCACCCCGCGCATGGGTACATGCGTCGGCCCTCTCCTCAACAGGAGAGGGCGACGGCGAATTACGCCTTACGATGTGCTTTGTTATGATGCGCTTTAGAGTGCTTGGCAGCTTCGCTGGCACGCTTTTGCTCCGCATCAACCAACGTTCCTGCATCAGCCACTTGTTGGACAGTGCCATCCGCGTCTTTTTCCAACTTCGATTTCAAATTTGCGATTTTTTTGTTCATGGGTTCCACGCTTTCGAAAAAAATGTTTCTGCATAAAAAAGCAACGATTTAAATTAAGCAATTCGTGCGCCAAGGCGAGTATTATGTAAAAAGACTACTTTTGCGAAGTATTCACCGTTCAATTGGGTGGCACGGACCGATACCTGGCAGCCGCGCGACAGTTCCATTTGGGCGATTAATCGATTTATTCACAACCTCTCACGGGGTGGATATGGATGATTGCGTTAGCCACACTGGATTCAATATTTGCCCGATTTTCGGCGCGCTTTGGTCGAAATTCGCGCAGCTGTTTGTGTTTGGTGTATAGTATCTAGAGTTCATTTTTCGCCGCGCGGAGAGGACCGAAATGACGCTGCGGCATCGGTTGCGGCGCCGAAGCCTGCGTCGCCTCCGCCCGCCCGGCAGAAGGTTTTGATTGATGATGCGGAATGCAGTCGTCTTCGCGTGGGTTCTTTCCGTCGGCGCGATGCTTGAAATGAATGCTGGCGAGCCGATTGATTTCTCGCACCAGATCGTGCCGATTCTGCGTGCGCATTGCGCGGAGTGCCATACCGGCGAAAAGAAAAAGGGCGGGTTTTCAATGAACACCCGCGAGTCGTTCATCGCGGGAGGCGAAGACGGAAAAGCGGTGGAGCTTGGCAACAGCGCAAAAAGCAAATTGATCGCGTCGGTCATTTCCACTGATCCCGACGCGCAGATGCCGCCGAAAGGTCCGCGCCTTTCTGCTGAAAAAATCGCACTGCTGAAAGCGTGGATTGACGCGCAATTGCCCTGGGACTCCGGTTTTGCGTTCAAGCGCCCGGCGTACGAACCGCCGTTGAAACCGCGTCGCCCGGAGTTGCCGCTCATAGTCGATGGGCGCGAAAACCCGGTCGATCGCATTCTGGATGCCTATCTCGCCAAGAACAAACTCTCCCGCACCGCGCCCATCGGCGATGCCGAATTCATGCGCCGCGTGTCGCTTGATCTGACTGGCTTGCTACCGGAGCCGGGGGCCCTCGAAAAGTTCGTCGCCGATGCGTCGCCGCAAAAACGTGCGTCGCTCGTTGAGAAATTGCTCGCGGACGACACGGCTTATGCAGAACACTGGATGACATTTTGGAACGATCTGCTTCGCAACGATTATGCGGGGACGGGCTTCATCACGGGAGGGCGAAAGCAGATCAGCAAGTGGCTCTATAACGCGCTCTTGAACAACATGCCATTTGATCAATTTGCGCGCGAATTGGTCGCTCCGCCCACGCCGGAAAGCGCCGGCTTTGGCGAAGGCATTCGTTGGCGCGGAACAGTCAGTGCGGGGCAGACAGTCGAGATTCAATTCTCGCAGAGCGTCTCGCAATCGTTCCTCGGGATCAACATGAAATGCGCGTCCTGTCACGACAGTTTCATCGATCGCTGGAAGCTTGACGAAGCGTACGGACTCGCGGCCGTTTTCTCGACGACACCGTTGGAGATCAGCCGCTGCGACAAGCCCATTGGCAAGAACGCGAAAGCGGCGTGGCTCTTTCCGGAACTGGGACAGATCGATGCGTCGAAGCCCCAGCCTGAACGCTTGAAGCAGCTCGCGGCCTTGCTGACGCATCCTGAAAACGGTCGCTTCACGCGCACGATCGTCAATCGATTCTGGCACCGACTTATGGGGCGCGGAATTGTTCATCCGGTCGATGCGATGCAGGCGGAACCGTGGAACGCCGATTTGCTTGATTTTCTGGCCATTGATTTTTCGGACAAGAAGTACGACTTGAAACACACGCTCCGCTTGATTTGTACATCGCAGGCGTATCAATCGAAAGTCGAGACATTGACCAAAGCATCCGACGAGCACGGTTACGTGTACGCCGGCCCGCGCGCGCGACGGATGACAGCGGAGCAGTTCGTTGATGCCGTATGGAACATCTGCGATTCAGCCCCAGCGAAAATCGATGCGCCGATCACGCGCGGCAAGGCGGATTCGGAGGCGGTGAAGAATGTTGAATTGCGAGGGAAATGGTTGTGGTCTTATCCCGAAGGCTCGGACAACGTACCGAAGCCGGGCGAGACTATTACGCTTCGAAAAACAGTCGATTTGAAAGAAGTTCCAACGCGCGCGGGAGTCGTCGTTTCGGTGGACAATTCGTTTGTTCTTTACATCAACGGAACGAAGGTACTGGAAGGGAGCGACTGGTTCAATCCGCCGAGTGCGAGCATTGAGAAGTATCTTAAGAAGGGTGTGAACACATTTCTGCTCGTTGCTAAAAATGGCGGCGAACAACCGAACCCGGCAGCGGCGTTTCTGGAAGGCCGGGCGAAATTCGCGGATGGGAAGGAAGTTCAATTCGCCACGGATGAAACGTGGGAATGGACGAAGACGGCACCGGATGGCAAAGGACATTTCAAGAAAGAACCCGCCGATTGGAAACACGCGAGCGTGGTCAAATCGACTGCAGCGTGGGCGGAAACGGCGCACCCACTGTTGACTTCAAATCTCGCGACGGCTGTGTATGCGAAAGCGGGTATGGCTCGCGCGGCGCTGATGAAATGCAACGCGTTGATGAGCGCGCTGGGGCGTCCCAATCGCGATCAGATCGTGAGTGTTCGTCCCAGCGATCTGTCGACACTGGAAGCGATCGATCTCGCCAATGCCCAGACGCTTTCGGATATGCTGGCGAAAGGCGCGAAGAAGTTCGAAGCGGAGAGCGCGGAGAAAATTGCTCAGAGTCTTTACCTTCAGGCGTTGTCACGCAAGCCTGCTGCAAGCGAGTTGGCGATCGCGCGCGAGGCGCTTGGGGAAAAACCGTCGGCGCAATCGATCCAGGATTTTATGTGGGCGGTATTTATGCTGCCGGAATTTCAGCTCGTCCGATGATGACTGTACGCCCTCCCATTTCGAGAGGAAACATGAAGAATACAACCGAAACCGAGCACGGCACACGTCGCGATTTTTTGAAGGGTCTTTCGGCTGCTTCGCTTGCTGCGTTGATGGCGCAAGCGCCGAAATCGTTTGCTGACGAAAAGCCGATCGAGCATCCGAAGCCGACGGCTGATGCGTGCATTTTGCTTTGGATGGCTGGCGGGATGGCTGCTCCGGACACGTTTGATCCGAAGCGATATTTGCCGTTTGAAGTCGGAACGGAAGTGAAGCGGATTCTGAGCACTTATCCGGCGATCAACACGTCGGTGGATCACATCAAGATTTGTCAGGGGCTTGAGAGCATTGCGAAAGTCATGGATCGCGCGACGCTGATTCGCTCGGCGGTCCAACCTGACCTTGGCCACATTTTGCATTCGCGTCACCAGTATCATTGGCACACGGGATACGTTCCGCCGCAGACTGTGGCGGCTCCGCACATGGGTGCTTGGATGGCGAAAGTTCTTGGCGCGCGCAATCCTGTCATGCCGCCGTTCATCAGCATTGGGCAACGGCTCGAAGGTGTCGGCGAATCCGAGGAGTTGAAAGCGTTCACGACGGCGGGATTCTTTGGCAACGAATTCGGGCCGATGGTGCTTCCCTATCCGGATCAGGCGGCGCAATCGGTTCGACCGCCGAAGGGAATGGAAGGCGCGCGGTTCGAAAGCCGCAATGCGCTATTCCGAAAATTGATCGACAAAAACCCGCAGCGCGACTTCATCAGCGACTATCAGCAGGAATCGATGCTTCGATCGATGGAGAACGCTTACCGGCTGCTCAGTTCCAAAGAACGCGCTGCATTTGATATTTCGCTCGAACCGAAGGAAAGCTACGACAAGTACAACACCAGCCGCTTCGGGCAGGGCTGTCTGCTCGCGCGGCGTCTTGTGGAATCCGGAGCGCGCTTTGTTGAAGTCACGACGGAGTACGTTCCGTTTCTGAATTACGACACGCATGCCAACGGGCACACGACGATGGATCGAATGCACAAAGAGATCGATCATCCGGTTGCCCAGCTCATTCATGATCTCGAAACGCGCGGGCTGTTGAATCGGACGCTGGTCGTGATCGCCAGCGAATTCAGCCGCGATATGCTGGTCGAAGGCGTCCCGGGATCTTCGGCGAAGGATCAGGCGACTGATGGAAAAGTGGACATTATCAAGGAGATGAAGCATTACGGGCTCCACCGCCATTTTACTGGCGGGACGTCTGTGGTGATGTTTGGCGGCGGCATGAAAAAGGGATTTTTGTACGGCGAAACCGCAGTAGAACGGCCGCTGCTGGCGATTAAAAACCCGGTCTCCGTCGCCGATCTTCATGCGACGATTTACACTGCGATGGGCATCAGCCCGAAGACAGCGTTCGACATTGAAAAGCGGCCGTTTTATGCGACGCAGGACGGGAAAGGCGTTGCGGTGAAGGACGTGTTTGCGTAAGGCCGTTCAACAGGGCGTTTCGCTGCGGTGTAATCCAGAATAAAAGCGGGGCCGCGATGGCTTTGCACACCCTTTTTAAAGAGAGTCATTTATGAACAGACGCGACATGTTGGTCCGATCCGGCGTTGCAGTGGCCGGGCTGGGGTTCCTCAATTTTCCGAGGGGCTGGGCGGACGAAAAAGACGGCCCGAAGCGCAAGCTGCTTTTCTTCACGAAGTCGTCGGGGTTCGAACATTCCTCGATCAAACGCAAGAAGGACAAGGACGGAAAAGAAGAACTCAGCCACGCTGAAAAGATCGTGACTGAATTGGGCTCGAAGCACAATTTCGAGGTTACGTGTTCGAAGGATGGCGGCCTCTTTTCGCCGGGCAAGATCGAACAGTTTGATGCGTTCCTCTTTTACACGACCGGCGATCTGACTGAAGCGGGGACCGATAAGAATCCGCCGATGACGGCTGAAGGGAAAGCGGCGTTTTTGGATGCGATCAAGAACGGCAAAGGATTCGCCGGGACGCACAGCGCGACGGATACGTTTCACAGCCCAGGCAACAAAGGGCATGGCCCGGCGCGCTTCAAGCAGGATGGCGAGCAGTGCGATCCGTATGTCGCGATGATCGGAGCGGAATTCATCGTCCACGGCAAGCAGCAGAAAGCCAAGATGACTTGCGTCGACAGCGCGTTCCCCGGCATGACGGAGGCGAAAGACGGATTTGAGATGCAGGAAGAATGGTACGCGCTGAAGAACCACGCGGCGAACCTGCACGTCCTCCTCGTCCATGAAACTGCGGGCATGGAAGGCAACATGTACGCCCGTCCGCCGTTCCCGGCGACGTGGGCTCGGCAACATGGGAAAGGCCGCGTCTTCTACACGTCGATGGGGCACCGCGAAGATGTCTGGAGCAACCCGCTCTTTCAGGGTATTTTGCTGGGCGGGTTATCGTACGCTTTCGGGAACGTCCAGCCGGACGTGACGCCGAATCTTGAAAAAGTCTGCCCGCAATACACGGAGACCGGGAAGGAAGATCCGCCGAAGGCGAAGAAGTAGGGACAGCGATTCGTGCGGCCGCCCCGAACATGGGCGGGGCGGCCCAAACAGTTTCATGCGCAGCGTGTCACCGATTCCAGATCGCAGGCAGAGCGTTATTGTTTAACGGTTCCAAGCGCAGACGTGTTCGCGGCCGACTCGGCGGTTGTGCGAATTCCGTTGAGCATGCCGCCGAAGACTATTTCATGAAATGGAAGGACTGCGAACCAATACAGGATTCCAAGCAGGCCTCTCGGACGAAAACGGGCCGTCATCGTCAGTTTCGTCGTGGCGCCGTCTGGCTCGGGCGCGAGCTCGAAATTCAGCATCGCAATTCCGGGCAATTTCATTTCCGCAAGAAGCGAGAGCGATCGATTCTGATCGACGCCCACGACGCGCCAGAAATCGAGCGCTTCGCCGAATTCCACTCGCTCGGCATTGCGACGTCCACGGCGTAGTCCCGGGCCGCCGACTAACGTGTCCATCCAGCCTCGGATGCGCCAAAGGATGTCCCCAGCGTACCATCCGTTTCCACCGCCAATGCGGCAGACGGAGGCGAAGGCGAAACGGGGTTCCGCCTTGATTAGCACCGAACGCTGATCTGTGTATACGGTCCCGCCCGCCCACGTCGGGTCTCCCGGGATTGGGCCCGCCGCAGACCAGCGCGTATCGACGTCGTTGGCCTCTATTTTCCGCAGTGCGCGGTGGATCGCTTCTCGAACACCCAAAGCCGGATGGGGCATGAGTCGCTGCGTTTCGCCGTCGGTCATGACCACGCGGTTTCGCAGCCCTTCAGCCAGCGGCCGCGCGATTCGGAATGACACCGGCGTGACTAAACTGATCCAGAGTGAACTGAGCCGTGGCGTCAGGATGGGCACGGGGATGATCAGTCGTTTTGCCAGATGAAGTTCTTCGGCCATGATTCGCATTAAACCCAAGTAGGGCAGGACATCGGGGCCGCCGATCTCCAGGGTTTTGCCACTTGTTTCGGGGACCGCCAAACAGGTCACGAGCCAATGAAGCACGTCGGAGATGGCGACGGGTTGCGATTCGGTTTTGACCCAAGAAGGGGTGACCATGACCGGCAAACGTTCAACGAGATAACGCAAAATTTCAAACGACGCCGAACCTGAACCGATGATCATGGCGGCTCTGAAGGTCGTCACCGGAACGCCGGTCGATGCCAGGGCCGATTCCACCTCGCGCCGGGAGCGAAGGTGCTGGCTGAGGCCCTCACCCATTTCCCCAAGACCGCCCAGGTAAATGATTCGCTCGAGGCCCGTGCGAGCCGCTGCTTGTGCGAAATTGTTTGCCAGGATACGGTCGTGCTCCGCATACGATCCGCCCGTCGCTTCCATCGAGTGGACCAGATAGAACGCAGCAGCGCAGCCTTGCAGTTGACTGGCCAGTGCGTCCACGTCGGCCATGTCGCCCTTCTCGACGGAGACACCTGGGTTCGAGCGCCACGGACGGTCTTGAAGTTTGCGCGGTTCACGTGCGAGGCATCGAACCGTGTAGCCTTCTTTCAACAACGCGGGTACGAGGCGGCCGCCTACGTACCCACTTGCTCCGGTCACGAAGATCGGCTTTTCGTTTGGCGCTTGCGCATTCACCGAACGTCGCTCCTTTGTCGCTTCTATGGCAGAAATGGCTGCACGATCAGGCTCGGATGCGGAAAGACTTCAACTGGTCCGAACCAAGCTATCCGAATCATCACACGCAAACCAGCGCGTTCAATAATCGTTTGGACTGGTTTTGCGAACGAGACCCAGAATCGCCTCAGTAGGAATAACGTTCCCAGTCTACTGACTCCCAGGATAATTTCCTGTTGGTCTGCCACAAGAGAGACTGGCTGTCCGTCTACCGCGCCTTCAAGACGACCAGCCAAAATTAGTTTGGGCTATTGACCCTGTCTTTGGTGCTGATCTTCAGCTTGCCGTTCAAGACCCATTCTGCATGCTCGGGGGCCGCGCCGGTGCCGCTGGGAATCTTGACGTGCATGTCTTCGAGGGCATAGGTGATCTCAGCGTTTCGTCCGGTCAATCGTTCGTACAGGCCCATGGCAAGATCGGGCCAATTGGTCGTGTGTTCAGCAGCCATTGTGATCTCCTAAATTAAGATTAAAAAAGTTATCTATGCAACCGTTATTTTGGTGTTCTTCATTTCGTTCCGGGAATCATTTGTTCGGAAGGAGCCCCGGAATGCGCCTGGGATGCGAGGGTAAATTTCGCAGCCACCTTTCGTTTCGACGCGAGGGAAAATTAATCGAAACGTTCAGCGCACTCCGGGACCCGTTGAGGAGTCCGGTGACAGGGACTACTTCGGAATGACAACGGAGTCGATTACGTGAATCACGCCGTTCGTGCAGGCGATATCCGTCTTGACTACTTTGGCATTGTCGATCATGACGCCGCCATCGACCTTGACCGTCAGAGACTTGCCGTTGACCGTCTTGGCTTCGGTGATCTTCACGACGTCCGCCGCCATGACTTTACCGGCTACGACGTGATAGGTGAGAATGGCGACAAGCTTTTCCTTGTTTTCGGGCTTCAGCAACGTTTCGACGGTCCCGGCGGGGAGTTTTGCGAAAGCTTCGTCCGTCGGCGCGAAAACGGTAAACGGACCGGCTCCTTTCAGCGTCTCGACCAAACCTGCGGCCTTGACGGCAGCAACCAGCGTTTTGAATGAGCCTGCAGCGACAGCGGTATCGACGATGTCTTTTGCTTCGGCGGGAGCCTTGGTCAAAGGGCAATCTGCGGCGAACAACGAGACGCTTGCGACTGCCAGCACCAAACAACACAACACGGCTTTCATGCTTTTCTTCACGGTACGACTCCTTTTAAAAACAGACCTCGATGACTCTGAGGCAATTACTGTTCCGCCGACACAATGCCGGTAGAAGTACGAAAATTCACTTCACTCCTTCCCTGTTTGAGTGGACTGCGCGCTAAATGAAGGTGTGCCATCCATGTACTGCGGCGTACGGCACAGAACACATTCCACTCTTGATACACGTCTTTAATTCGTTCAAAACGTTCATTGCAGACATAGAGTACCCGGCGCGAGGTTCGGAGTCAAATTAAATTCGTTCAAATCGTTCATTTATTTATTGACTCATTGTAAATCATTCATGCTGTGAGCATTACCTGTTTTAACAATTTTCATCTGTAGAAAGTTAAGGATTGATTTATCTGATTCGATCGAGTAAGCTCTTAAAATGCATCGTATAATCGTTCATTTCGTCCATTCTGCGCCGTAAAACAACCTAAACTGGAGAAAATCAGGATGCGACTTGGCCTCTGCTGCATGTTTCGCGACCAGCCTATCAAATTTCCGACGACGACGGTTACTGCGATTTCCAAGATGAAGCGGCCGGAGGCGCTGGCGAAGTTGAATCGATTGTGTTTGGAAAACGCGGCGGCGCTGCTTGCGGCGCTTCAGTATTGCGCGGCGAACGGGATTGGCTGCTTCCGAATCAACAGTCAGATTCTGCCGATCAAAACGCATCCGGAGTGCGGATACAATCTCAGTGATCTCCCCGATGACGCGGAAATCATTCGGAGTTTTCGCGCGTGTGGGCGTTTCGCGAAGACGAATCGCCTCCGAACGTGTTTTCATCCGGACCAATTTGTGGTGCTCAATTCGCAGCGCCCGGATGTGGTTGAGAAATCGATTTTGGAACTGGAATACCAGGCGGAAGTGGCCGAGTGGGTCGGGGCCGATGTCATGAACATTCACGGTGGCGGAGCGTACGGCAATAAAGCGCAGGCGCTGGGTGATTTCGCCCGTGCGCTGGACCGCCTGTCCGAGCGAGCGCGTTGTCGCATCACTGTTGAAAACGACGATAAATTGTTTACTCCCGCCGACCTGCTTCCCGTCTGCCGGGACAGCGGTATTCCGCTGGTTTACGACGCTCACCATCATCGCTGCAATCCGGACGGCCAATCGATCGAGGAAACAACGCAGCTCGCGGTCGCCACTTGGACGCGCGAACCGCTGTTCCACATCTCCAGCCCGCTAGAGGGATGGACGGGCCCGAAACCCGAGCGACATCACGATTTTATTGACTCGACCGATTTTCCAACGTGCTGGCGTGCGTTGGACATTACGGTTGAAGTGGAGGCGAAAGCGAAGGAGGCGGCGGTGTTGAAGTTGAAGAAGGAACTCGCGGGATAGGCTGAAATTCAAAGCGAAATGCAATCCTCTCTGAAACCGAAACTTTCTTTTTTCACGCAGAGACGCAGAGCAGCTAAAGGCTCGCACTCTCCCCTCACCCCGCGCATGAGTACATGCGGCGGCTCGCGAAAGCTCGCTACAACTTTGGCGTTGCCTTCACCCGTCCATTGCGCAGCCGATGTTACGGATTGCGCAAAAGATTATAACGACTAACGATTCTTGGTGACAATCGCGAATGTGCGGCCTATATACGATTCAGTGGACGTTGGCACATTCAATTCAGATTTGGTAAAGAGCATTTACTTTACTGGGAGGGGCTGGACATGGGATCCAAAGAACTGGCGAGCGCGTCTTCGCGCCGAACGTTTATCAAGTCTTCGACATTAGCCGGTGGTGCATTGGCTGCCGCTGCGTTCATGAGCAAAGCCCACGCGGCCGGCGGCGACACCATTAAGATCGGCTGGATCGGATGCGGGAGTCGCGGTGCCGGTGCGGCGAAGAACGCGCTGCTGGCCGATAAAAATGTTAAGATCGTCGCAGTCGGCGATGCTTTTCAGGATCGCTTGGATTCCCATTTGGCGGCGTTGAAGAAAGATGCGAAGGTCGGCGAAAAAGTCGATTGTCCGCCCGAACGCCAGTTCGTCGGTTTCGATGCGTATAAGAAAGTGATCGACAGCGACGTCGATGTCGTCCTCTTGACCACACCGCCCGGCTTCCGCCCCGAACACATCCGCTACGCCATCGAAAAAGGCAAGCACGTCTTCGCCGAAAAGCCCGTTGCGGTCGACGGCCCGGGTATCCGCACCGTCCTCGCCGCGGTGGAAGCCGCGAAGGCCAAGAAACTCTCCATCGTCTCCGGACTCTGTTGGCGCTACGATGCCGGAACCAGCGACCTCAGCAAATACATCGCCGACGGCAACCTTGGCGACGTGCACGCTATTCAGACGTGCTACAACACCCAGGATTTGTGGTCTTTCCCGCGCAAAGACGGCTGGAGCGACACCGAATACCAGATGCGCAATTGGCTCTATTACACGTGGCTTTCCGGCGATCACATTGTCGAACAAAACGTCCACAATCTCGACCGCGCCGCGTTGTTCATGAAGGGCGAATACCCGACGAAGATCACCAGCCTCGGCGGACGCCAGACCCGCACCGAAGAACAGTTCGGCCACATCTTCGATCATTTCGCAACGGTCTTTGAATACGCCAACGGCGGTCGCGTCTTCAGCTATTGCCGCCAGCAAAAGGGGACTGACTCCGAAAACCGCGACATCATTTTCGGCACCAAGGGCCGAGCCGAATGGGGTTGGAGCGAATCCGTCGTGACCGGTGAAAAACCGACGACGATCAAGAATAACCTCAGCAAAGCTTATCAGACTGAACACGACGTACTTTTCGAATCCATCCGCAAAGGCGAACCGGTCAACAACGGCGACTACATGTGCAAGAGCACGTTGATGGGGATCGCCGGACGCATGGCCGCGTACACGGGAAAAGCGCTGACGTGGGAGCAGGCGCTGAATTCGCAGGAAGACACCATGCCAAAGAATCTCGCGTTCGGAAAACTCGAATTCCCGCCCGTTGCGAAACCCGGTTTTACCAAGTTCATGTAATCACCGCCCCGCCCCTTCCCTGCCTCTCCTATGCCCATGCGGGAGAGGAGGGGTGACAGGGGCGGCGCGAGCCCCGACACGCGCTGGGCCCACGATCAGTTCATGAAAATTCCGGAATCAGCGGACGCTTTGGCGTCCGCTTTTTTATCGGTGTATTCAAACCATCAAACGCTTCTCGTTCCGGTTTAATGTGAAAGGCTTGCATGAAAAACATCGTCCGAATTGTGTTTCTGTTTGTTGCGTCCATCGCCTCCGTTTCGGCTGTGCGAGCCGTTGAAGACAACATCCCGATCGAAGTCGATTCGCCCGATCCAAAGCTTGCCAAGATCGTGCTTGTGGCGGGCGAACAGACTTCAAACCTCGCCCACCAATATTGGGCGGCGACGACGGCGCTCTACAAACTTCTTCAGCAAACGCCCGGAATTCACGTCTCGGTGGTGCGCTACGGGTGGCCGAAAAATCCCGACATTTTCAACAATGCCAAAGCCATCGTGTTGTTCATGGAGGGCGGCGAAGGCGGGGCGATCCATCCGCTCAGCACGCCCGGGCGATTGGAGATATTGCAGAAAGCGCTCGCCGGCGGAGCGGGGCTTGTGACGCTTCACAAGGGTGGCGCAATTCCGGGCGAACTGGGTGTCAAAATGCTGGACCTTCAGGGCGCGTATTATGATTTCAAAGCGTCGAGCAAAGGTCACTGGCTCGTCGATTTCCACACCTTCCCCGATCACCCAATCGCCCGCGGCATGAAGCCGTATTCGCTCAATGATGGCTATTGCATCGGACTCAAATTCGTCCCGAACATGAAGGGCATCACGCCGCTCCTGTACGCGCCCAAGGGCAACGGAAAAATCGCGCTCGCCGCCGAATCGACGACGGATCCCAAAGACATCACCGCTTGGACCTACGACCGCCCGGACGGCGGGCGCGCCTTCGTCTCAACCGGACTCCATTCGCACCGATATCTGACCGAAGAAAGCGTCCGAAAATTCACGATCAACGGCATTCTCTGGGCCGCCGGAATCGACATCCCGGCCGGGGGCGCCAAAGTCGACCTTGACCCTGCCGAACTCGATAAAAACATTGAACCCGCGCCCAAACCATCCGTCAAAAAAGAACAAACAAAGTAATCGAACGCCAACTACGGAGTGGCGGCACTCTTGCAGACGCTCCGAATTTTCGAATTTTGAACTTTGAATGTTGAATGTTGAACCTTGAACTTAGAACGTTAATCACCCTGCCCTTCGTCGCGCTCTTCGCTGCGCTCCTGCTTGCGTTGGGATGGATTTTGGCGCGGGATATTCTCGCCGATGTCGAATCGCGCGTCGAAAACGAACAGCGTTTCATGCTCAGCGTCGCCGCGTCGCCGGGATGGCCGCTGGGTGAAGAATCCCTGCGCCGCATCCGCAACCGAGCGGCGTTGCCGAGTGACGAAAAGCAGCGGGAAGGATTCAGCGAATTCATCGTGCTGCAAAATGGCACGAGTGCGTTGACAACACTCGCGCGCGGCGAAGCCAACGGTCGCGCGCTGGCCGACACGCTCCTCGCCGAATTAAAAGCGCACCCGGAACTCGAACCGGGGAGCGACGCCATCCAACTGCATCGCGTCCAACTCGCGGGCCAGGATTTTCTACTGCTCGCGACCCAACGAGCCGTACGCGGAACCAACCCATCGCCGCGCCGATTTTTTCTACTGCATCCTTACAATGAAATCGAGCAGGCCAAGAACCGCGCGCTCCACCGCATCGTTTCGCTCGGAGCCGCCGGATTGGCACTGGCGGCTGCGCTGGGATTGGTGCTCGGCCATTGGATTTCCCGTCCGGTGCGCCAATTGGCCGCCGCCGCCAAACGCGTCACAACTGAAGGCTTGAAAGAATCGACATCCGCTGAATTCGAATCGGAGCACACGGCGCTCGAACGAGCAGGCGGAGAAATCGGGGAACTCGCGCGGGCCTTCCGCAGCATGATCGAAAGCCTGCGGCGCTCCCAAGCCGATCTGCTGAAAGCCGAACGCCTGGCCGCAACCGGAAAACTCGCCGCGTGTGTCGCTCACGAGATTCGCAACCCGCTGACGAGTTTGCGCATGACCGTCCAGATGCTCCAGTCCGTTCCGGCGTCGTTCCAACAATCCAACGCCAACACACAAGAAGCGTACCGTATCCTTTTAACGGAAATCGACCGCCTCAGCCTAGCGGTCGAAGAATTGATGACGGTCGCGCGCCCGCGTCCACCGCAAAAAGAACCGACGGATCTCAACGCGCTGATGGCGGACACGCTGCGATTTATGGAACGCCAACTCGCCCATGCAAAAATATCAGCGCGGCTTGAAGCGGATGCAACGCTGCCGCGCGACCTGCTCGTCGATCCCAACAAACTGCGCCAAGTGGTGATCAACCTGATTCTCAATGCCATGCAGGCTATCGTGCGCGGGGGGGAAATTGTCGTCCGCACACGTTGGGACTTATTGACCCGGGCGCAACTAGAGTCTCACGCTCTCCCCTCACCCCGCGAGCGCGAACAACAGCGCTCATCGGCCCGCTCCCCAACAGGAGAGGGGAACGGCAACGGCTCGCTGGGCTCGCTAGAAGCATTAGCGCTACGCGAGTCAAAAACCCAGAGCGCGGGGCGCGTGATCCTCGAAGTCCAGGACTCCGGGGGCGGCATCGCGCCTGAAATTCGGGAGACACTCTTCGACTTGTTCGTCTCCACGAAATCCGGCGGCGGAGGTTTGGGATTGGCCGTCGCGAAACAAATCGCCGAAGAACACGGCGGCTCGATCTGCTTCGAAACTGTGCCGGGCCGAACGGTCTTTCGCGTGGAATTGCCGACGTAAAAGGGCTACTTCGCGCTGATCAAAATCGCTTTGCTTTGAAGAAATTCGTAGAACCGATCCGGCCATCCCGCCAGCGCGCCCTTGCTCGTGGGCCGCAATCCGAAGCCGTGCCCGCCCGTCGAATAGATATGCAACTCGGCTTGAGCCCCGATTCGCTTGAATCGCAAATAGGCTTCGGCTAAGCCTTCCGAAATATCCTGACGATCGTACGCTGAACACGCAAGGAACGCGGGCGGCGCATCTTTCGTCGGCTGAATATCGCCTGATCGTCCCGGATAAATCATCGCCTGAAATGCAGGCCGGGCGTTTTGGCGTTCAATCGCATCCGGCGCGTCAGGCTTCCCATCACCCGGGCGCATGCATGCCAGTGCGACCAATTCCCCGCCGGCTGAAAATCCCATCGCGCCGAGGTGCGTCGGATCCAGGTTCCACTCCGTCGCGCGCGACCGAATCAACCGCATCGCCCGTTGCGTGTCCGCCAAAGCATGCGTTTCAATCGTGTACGTCGATCCTTCTTCGCGCGCCAGCCGATGCTTTAAAACAAATGCCGCGATGCCGTGATCCGCGAGCCATTGCGCGACAAAACTGCCTTCGTGATCGACGCACAACATCCGATGCCCGCCGCCCGGAATCACCAGGACCGCGACTCCGGTGGCTTTGTCTTTCGCGGGAAGATACGGGGTGATCGACGGCTTGTGAACCGACGACACCTGCCGCTCACCGCTGGCGGAAGTCTTGACGATTTCCGCCGCGGTCTTTCCTTCCGATCCCGGCGCGCCATCCGGCCACAACATAATCTCGCCGGGAGCTTCGCCTGCGATCGCAACCGATACAGCGAACAACACCGCGAGTAAACATGTTCTCATTTTCATGACGATTAAATTCCACTGTTTTCCGGTTGAAGTGAAGCAACGCTCTCGGGATACACCATACTTCTTGCGATTTCCTGTCATGGCATTCAGTGCACTTCGCGATAACGTTTCTGTGCGTGACGTTTTCCCCGACCCTCTTCGGAATTAACTCATGAATCAGAACAATCCCGCCCCTCATCATGATCTCAAAGATATCGCTCGCCGCGCCATGCTCGCGCGCGGATTGGCGCCCGACTTTGAACCGCAGGCTCTCGCCGAATTGGCGACACTGCACAACGCCGCGGCTGCTCTCGGAGGCGATGTGCGCGATATGCGCTCGCTGCTCTGGTGTTCGATCGACAACGACAGTTCGCGCGATTTGGATCAACTCACGGTCGCCGAAATTTTGCCCGGAACCGACGCGGTCAAAATTTTTGTCGCGATCGCCGATGTCGATGCGCTTGTCCGCGCGGGTGGAGCGATCGACGCTCACGCCAAACACAACACCACGTCTGTTTACACCCCCGCCGCCATTTTCGCGATGCTTCCGGAAAAACTCTCGACTGATTTGACGTCGCTCAACGGCGGCGAGGACCGTCTTTCCATCGTGATTGAAATGGTCGTCAATTCCGATGGCACGATCGCGAGCTCCGATGTGTATCGGGCCGCTGTCCACAACTACGCGAAGCTTGCTTACAACAGCGTTGCGGCGTGGCTCAAAGGAGGCCCAGCGCCCGCTGCGCTCGCCGCCGTGAAAGGCATGGACGAACAGATTCGCATCCAGGATCGCGTTGCGCAGACTCTGAAAAATTTGCGGCACGAGCATGGAGCATTGAGCCTCCAAACGATTCAACCCAGTGCGGTTTATGTCGGCGATCAATTGACGGATATAAAAGTGGAGGAAGCCAATCGGGCGAAAGAACTGATCGAAGATTTCATGATCGCAGCCAACGGCGTGACCGCGAATTTTCTAAAAAACAACAAGCTGCCGTCGCTGCGCCGCGTCGTCCGCGAACCCGAACGCTGGCAGCGGATTGTCGATGTTGCCAAAACGCTCGGGGGAAACCTCCCCGCACAACCCGACTCCGAGGCACTCGAAGACTTCCTGTCCAAACGTAAGATTGCCGACCCGATGCGCTTTCCCGACCTCTCGTTGACGATTGTGAAATTGATGGGCCGCGGCGAATACACGGTTGATCTCCCCGGCGAAAACGTCCCCGGCCATTTCGGTCTCGCCGTCAAAGATTACACGCACTCCACCGCCCCCAATCGCCGTTACCCCGATTTGCTCACCCAGCGCATGTTGAAAGCCGGCATCGCCGGAAAACCGTCGCCGTATTCGAACGACGAATTGACGCAACTCGCCAAACATTGCACCGACATGGAAGACGCCGCGTCAAAAGTCGAACGCCAAGTTCGCAAGTCGTGCGCCGCGCTCCTGCTCGAAACGAAGGTCGGCCAAACCTTCGATTGCATTGTGACCGGAGCTTCGAACAAAGGCACGTACGTCCGCTGCTTCGCTCCGCCCGTCGAAGGCCGCATCACCCGCGGTTTCGAAGGCCTGGACGTAGGAGAACGCGTCACCGTCCGGCTGGATCACGTGGATGTGGAGCACGGGTTTATTGATTTTTCGAATGCGAAGGCGCACGTTTAGCCAAGCGCGACGTGGTTCTTGGTACAAACCGTGCTGGGCTTAATTTGGCGCCATTCACATCAATTGGAGACACCTGTGTGAAAAGTCAAAAATTCATCCGTTGTATATTAAGAGGTTGTACGAGAAGTCCTCTAAGAGGGGGGATTTAAGCGAGGGTGAAACGGGGTGAGATGGGCGTTGAGGAATGAAATGAACAACGGTATATCGAAATTATAATTTTGCGCTCAAAGTGCAAGTTTTGGAATGGCAAAGGTTGCGTGGAATGAGAACTTGGGAGGCGAAAAAGACGCACATGTGCAACTTTCGAAACGGGAAATGATGTCGGGCCGAGAGTATCGAGCGGTGAAATTGGTTGGCGGCGGAAACCTCGCGGAATTGTGCA
>JANXLS010000832.1 GCA_025355035.1 Planctomycetota bacterium
CGCGGGCGATGATTTCATCGAACGGAACGACCACGGTTTTGAAATTCGGTCGAAGCGCGAGTTCTTTGTCGCGGCCGCCGAGGACATCGCCTGTGGATGGGCGGAGCGCTTGTTCACCGGCGGCAAACATGTTCAATGCGAGGAAGGCGCTGGTTCGAGTGCCGGGAATAGCGATGGTTTTGCCTTCCAGCCACGCTCGAGCGTTGGCGAAATTCGGATCGGCGACGGGGGCGGATTTGGCGATGATCATCGGACCGTAATTATCGCCGAAGCTGGCTCCGTGCGGCAGGAGTATGTACTTGTCCGCGACATAAGCGTAAGCGTGGAAACTGAGCGCGGTGACTTCGTACTTTCCGCTTTCGGCATCGCGATTGAGCGTTTCGATGTCGATCAACGAATGGTCGTAGACTTCGGGCGAGGTGTCGAATTGAGGGAAGGTCAACGCGTAGAACATGAATGCATCGTCGGGATCGGGCGAGTGGCCGACGCGAACGGTGGGATTGGCGGGCATGAGGATGTCTCCGAATGAGCTGATTCTATTTATGAGGGGATTCTAAAGGGGAATGGAGGGTTTGCGAACGTAGTTTAGAACCTGACCGCAGGGGAGTGGCGAGCACGTGAATAACAGCAACGGATTTTAACATTGAATAACGCGAATTTACGCAAATACGGCGCGAATAGGTTGGTGAAAATAGGGGAGCATTCATGGGGTCTGGTCACATACCGCTCCCTTTCAGTCGCGGTTCTGGTGTAACGAGAATTGAGAAACTGGACGGGGTGGCAGCCCGTCCTATGGTCCTAAGGGTTAAATGGCGTTGAGTGTTTTTATGGCGACGCCGAGTTTTTCGATTTCGTTACGCGTGACGAACCAGGCTGTCGAGACGCGGAGGAAGCAGCGGTCGGCGGCGAAGGTGATGGGACATTCGATTTGGTGCTCGCGCCAGAGGCGATCACGATACGGAATTGGATCGACGCGCGGGAATTCGAAGGCGGTCATAGCGCCCGAAAGTAGCGTGTTTGCGGGCGTTGCCGGGGCGAATCCGAGCGAGCCGAGGTGTTCTCGCGCGAAGGTCGAGAGGTCGCGGGAACGTTGAAAGATTGCGTCTTCGGTGCCGAGACTTTTGCGGAATTCGAAGACGTCCGGGAGAACCATCTGCGGGCAGCGCTCGGTGCAGCCTGCGAATTCGAGATCGAGGTGCCAGTTTGATCCGCCGCAACCGCTGTCGGCGTTAATCTCTTCGGCTTTGTATCCCCAGCCCCAACTGACGACGGGCGGACGGAGCGTTGTTTTACGTTCGGGGCGCATCTGCAAAAACCCGGCACCTATGGGAGCCATGATCCATTTGTGGCAATTGGCTGCATAGAAGTCGGCGTCGATTTTGGCGAGATCGACGGGGATCATTCCAGGGGCGTGAGCGCCATCGACGATGCTGGTCAGACCGTGGCGGCGAGCCATAGAGCAGAGGTCGGCTGCAGGCAGAACGGTGCCCGTCGTGCTGAGCACGTGGCTGAAGAAAAGGACTTTTGTTTCAGGCACGATGGCTTTTTCGAGCGCGGCGACGAGGTCGGCGGGATCTTCGGTTTTGTATGGAATCGGCGCGGTTCGGATGCGCCAGCCGCGTTCGACCGCGACGCGTCTCAAGCAGAGTAACATCGCGCCGTATTCGTGCTCGGTCGTGAGGATTTCGCTGCCGGGTTCGAGTTTCAAACTGTCCACAGCGAGATTGATCGCGTGGGTGACGTTTGGCAGCAGCAGCAGATTACTAGTCGAACAGTTCACATAATCGGCAAGGCTTTTACGCGCGCGATTCAGCAGCGACGGCATCTGGCGCCAGAGAAAATCCGAGGGAACTGCAGCTTGTTGACGGCGCATGTTTCCGAGCGATTCCATCACTGGGACGGGGGTCGGCGAAAGTGTGCCCGCGTTGAGGTTGATCGAATCGCGCGGCAGGAATATCCGTTTGCGCTGGGAGGTCCAATATTTGTCGTCGTGAAACATGTGAATGAGTGAGCCTGTTGCTTTGGCGTCGCTAAACGACGCTCTGAAAAATGCGCGGCACTTCGGTGCCGAGCGAGGGACTGATTATTCGCCGAACAGATGTTGAAGTAAAAACGATTTCACGTCCACGGCGGCCATGTGTTCGGGCAAATTCGCGTTGCGATCCGACGTGATCAAGAGCGGACCTTCTTCGGGCGAATCGGGCAAGCGGCCGTGGCTGCCTTTCACGAGCGTTGATTCGAACGGGATAAAATCCATTATCGTTTGGCGGAAGCCCAATTTGCGCAGGAGCAACCGTTTTGCGATGCGCGCTTTGATACAGCAGACTTTTGGATCGAGGAACAGTTCGACCGGGTCATATCCCGGCTTGTTGTGAATGTCCACTTCATGAGCCCATGGCGGAGTGAGTGTATCATCTTCCCAGTAATAATACGTGAACCATTTGTCAGCGGCACTGATCGCAATCAATTCGCCCGAGCGCGGATGATCCAGCCCGGCTTCGCGGATACCCTTGGAATCGAGAACGCGTTCGATGCCTGGCGTTTTTTCGAGCAGCGCTTTGACCATTGGAACGTCGGCGTAATCGGAGACGTAGACGTGAGCGACTTGGTGATCCGCGACTGCGAAGGCGCGCGAGGCTGCGAAATCGAGCAGTTCCCAGGTTGCTTGCTTTTGGACGCGCAAAAAACCGGCTCGACGCAGAACACGGTTGATGTCCACGGCACCGGTCGTCTGCGACATGCCGTATTCGCTAAAGATGACAACTTTCGCTCCTCGCGCTCGAGCGCTTTCGATCATGCGACCCGCGATTTCATCGACGGCTTTGAGGTCGTCGGCGATCGTTGGATCGTCGGGGCCGATGCGCTGCAAATTGTAGTCGAGGTGCGGGATGTACACGAGCGAGAGCGTTGGGGAAAAACGTTTCGCGACAGATTCGGCGCAGCGTTCGATCCAGTGGCTCGAAGCAATCCCGGCACCCGGTCCCCAGAAATTGAAGAGCGGGAAGCGGCCGAGTTCGGTGTCGAGTTGCAGCGCGAGTTCCGGCGGCGTGGTGTAGGTGAGCGAAATCAACGAACCGTCCGCGAGATGTGCGGGGCGCGGTGTAACCGCGATGTCGTTCTTCGAGTACATGTTGTACCACCAGAACAACTGTGCGCTGGTGAACTTCGGATCGCGGAGTTTGGCATCGTGCCAGATTTTTTTGCCTTCGACCAGCGCGTTCGATTGCTTCCAAAAATGGACTTCGGCCAAGTCACGAAAGTACCATCCGTTCGCAACGATACCATGCTCGCGAGGCATTGTGCCAGTCAGGAAAGTGCTCTGCGCGGAGCACGTTACAGCCGGGAGAACGGTGCCGAGCAATGTGGAGCCGCCGTCTTTTTCGAGCGATAGAATGTTTGTGGCCTGAGTCGGGTGTTTCCGCAGAAGAGCTCGCGTGAGTCCAACGATGTTCAGGACGAGAAGAGGAGTCATAGGTGCCTATTTGTTATAGTGATTTGTG
>JANXLS010000910.1 GCA_025355035.1 Planctomycetota bacterium
TGCGCGTGGGCTCCGAAGACGTGTCCGTCCACGCAGAGCAACCGGGCTCCTTCTTCTTTATGGACTTCGTTGCCATCGACCAAAATGCGCAACACGCCGGTCGCGCTGTCTTTGTTGGCGATCGCGTGGTCGTCGGCAGCCGTACCATCTTCAGCGAAGCGTTCGCGGATGCCGTTCAATGCGCTTTCCGTTTCTTCCGGAAGCACGTCGATTTCTTCCTGCTCCGCCTTCAACCCTTTGTATTCCGGGAGTTCAAAATCCGGGAAAACTTCAGTCTTGAATTGGAACGTGAAGGGCTGGCCGCGAACGGCGGCGATGGATTCCGGCGCGTCAAATTGCGGTTCGCCGATCGTGTTCAAATCAGCCTTGTCGATCGCGGAATAAACGGCGCGCTGCAGCAAATTGCCGGCGACCTGCCGTTTGACATCCGCGCCGAACTTACGTTCGACCACTTCGCGCGGAACTTTTCCCGCTCGGAAACCGGGCAGGTTGACTTTGCCGGCAAGTTCGCCAAGCACGGTGCTGAATTCCTTGTTGACGTCATCAGCCGCAACGGTCACGCTGATCGCCTTTTCCCAAACGCCCGAATCCGTCACGTTTGTTTCCACCGGGAGCAGGTTCTCTTCCGGATCGTCTTCATGTTCCGCAGCCACTGTTTTCGCTTCCCTTCTGTGTTGCCTGTTTACTTTGCCGCAAAAATAAAAAGAATGGCACAACGAAAAGCCCCGTGCGGCACGGGGCTTGTTCCGACGCAAAATCAAAACGCCGTTATAGGCTCTGACGGTCCGCGCGTCAAGCAAAACGCAACATTCAAAAACGCCGCCGCCTGACAATTTATTTATCGCAGTGTAGAGTAGCAGGAGTCCCCTCGTTCGAACTTGAATTGCATTGAATTATTTTTCCGAGGTTCCCATGCGCTCAATTTACTTTCTGCTGATTCTCGCTCTGACCCATTCCGTTGTATCCGCAGCCAATTGGCCGCAGTGGCGCGGGCCGGATGGAACGGGCATTGGAACCGAGACCGACTTTCCAATCAAATGGTCGGCCACCGAAAATGTCGTCTGGAAAACAGCGCTTCCCGGGCCGGGAAATTCGACGCCGATTGTTTGGAACGACCGCGTCTTCATCACTCAGGCCATCGACAAAGGCGCGAAGCGCGCGGTTCTGTGTTTTAATCGCAAAGACGGTTCGGTGCTTTGGCAGAGAGAAATCGCGTTCGCCGGAAACGAACCGACGCACGGAGACAATCCATATTGCTCCGCGTCGCCGGTGACCGACGGTGAAATCGTCGTCACGTGGCATGGTTCGGCCGGGATGGTTGCGTACGATTTCAGCGGCAAAGAACTGTGGCGCGCGGATCTCGGCGCGTTCAATCATATCTGGGGAAACGCGTCGAGTCCCGTCCTCGTCGGCGACAACGTCATCGCGTATTGCGGACCGGGACTGAGCGCGTTCATCGTTGCGCTCGATAAAAAGTCCGGCAAAGAATCGTGGCGCATTCCATTACCCGACGCGCAATCGAAGACCCCGAAGGATTTTTACGGCGCGTGGAATTCACCTGCGATTCGCACATTCAATGGAACGTCGGAGCTCGTGATCGGCCTGCCCAAGACATTGGTCGCGTACGATCTTGCCACCCAAAAACCGATCTGGACGTGCGGCGGTTTGGGCGATTTGGTGTACAACAACGCGCTCTTCGGCGGCGAAAACATCGTCTGCCTGTCCGGCTATCACGGCGCGGCGATGGCTGTGCGGGACGGAGGTTCAGGCGATGTGTCAGCGACACATCAGCTCTGGCGACAAGAAGGAAAAAATATTCCACAGCGCGTCGGTTCGGGCGTGATCTCCGGCGACTACCTTTATATACTGAACGAGCCCGGCACAGCCGAGTGCATCGAAGTCAAAACCGGCAAGACCGTGTGGAAGAATCCGGTTTCGACGCCGTCGTGGGGATCGATGGCGTTGTGCGGCGACAAGCTGTACGTGATCGACATGAAGGGCACATGCCATGTGTTGAAAGCGTCGCCGGAATTCGCGGAATTGGGCAAGAATGCGATGGGCGAGTTGACGCGTGCATCGCCCGCTTTTTCAAACGGGCAGATTTTCATCCGGACATATCAAAACCTGTACTGCATCAGCGCCCAGAAATAGAACCGAAAGTCGCTTTTCCGCTGATGAACTGTTGCGCCCTTTTGTAGACCAACAACGCGATTTTCTTTCCGAGTGCGCGGCCCTGCAAGTCGCCGTCTTTGAAATGAATTCCGCCGTAGCGGCGCGACATGCCGGCGTCGTTTGAGGCGTCGGTGAATTTTGGCCACGTGAACGTGATGGCTTTTGCCGGGACGTTCAATTCAATCGACGTGAAACCCGGCTGAACCGTGTACGACATTCCAAACGCCGGAGACTTCGAAAACGACGCCAGAATCTGTGCGCCCGCCGCGCTGAAGGTACTGTGCCCGGAGACATATTCCGGGAACGGTGGCGTCGGGATGAAACTTTGCCATGTTTCACCGCTGATCGTCTGCGTCCCCTTTTCCGGCCCGCCCCACGCGCTCACCGGTTTTCCGTTGAACAAATTGCGGATCGCCGTGACCGGACGGACGGATTCGTAATGCCGTTTAATGTCCCACACTTCAACGCTCACGTCCAACATTGCATTGCCCAGCGCGAAGAACATTTTCGCGTCGTCGTCCAACGTGTGCTTGTCCCGGCGCGAAACGTATTGGGCGAATTGGAACCAATGCCCGGGCGGTGTGACCGTGCCCGCTTTATCGACCCAATACGCTGCGGTCGATTTGGTCAGATCGTTGAGCCCAGCCGACAAATCAAGCAGTTCCTGCGCCTGCTTTTCGAACGCTTTGCCGGTATTGATCGCAGGCGATTTCGGAAGCAGTTTCGTGCGCGTTCCTGTTTGTCCGATCGCAAACGTCTTAACCAGATACCAGTGCGGTGTCGTGAAGGTTTGGGAGCCACCGTTGGCCGTTGGAAGCGGCTGCCATTTACTGGGATCGCGCAGCGTGTTCACATCGTTTAACGGCGCGTAACTTGTGTAATCCGTGTATGCCCCCGCATTGAGATCGCCGAGTTGGTTGGAGCCATCTGCATGCCGATACAGGATGTTCGCATTCGCGGTGACGTTGCCGATTCCAGCGGGCGTCGTGGTGTCGGTCGTCGTGTTGCTCGGGTCGAGATTGAGCGCCTTCATGAAGGCATCGAACTGATTCTTCTGCGATGGGAAGAGATCGACCAGTGTGCGGTAGGCCGCGTACGAAATCGCGACATTTTTATTCGAGTCGGTCGATTCGCCAAGAGGACGGCGAAGCGTACCACCCAGTTGCGTTCCGACGGCTTTTGCGTCGTACGCCGCCCACGCGTCGAACACGCTCGTCTGCAGATATCCCAGTGCTCGAGCTGAAACAGTCGGCGGAATGTTTCCATTCAGATAGACCGTCAAAAGCTGATTGTTCCATTGAATCACAAGATTGTCCGGCGGCAAGGGGTCGGTTGCAGTAGCCGTAAACGTCACTGAAGGCAATCCCGGACTGGTCGCGGTGATCGTGTTCGTCCCGGCCGCCGGCCCCAACGTCCATCCGCCCAACGTCGCAATGCCCGATGCGTCCGTCGCTTCGGTCGCGCCATCCAACTTCCCACCACCGCTGATATTGCCCCACGTCACCGTCACTCCGGAGACGGCGTTGTTGTTGGCATCCCGCACGAGAACGCACACAACGCCCGTCACGCGGGTCCCCGCCGGAGCCGTCTGATTGTCTCCCGACGCCAGAATTAATTGCGTCGCCGGTCCAGCGGAAGCCGCTGCCGCCGTCGCGCAGACGAACACTGCGCAAAACAAACCCATTCCCAAGCGACGTTGTGTGTGGCGCATGCTGAACTTCCTTTACAAAAAACGAGATGTCCCGAGCGTTGAAAGCGTAGGACGGAACATTCGCATTATCGGACGTAGAGTCCGACGACATTAATAAATTGCAACCGGAATTCAGTATCGGAGAAGCTTACGGCTGTTAGTTGCAGCGCTTATACGATTGGTTTGCTTGAAAATCGGACCTTTACAACCGCACCGTATCCATGCGCTTTTCCAAGCCCATGCGGCGTCGGAAGTATTCTTTCGCCTGCTGGCCCTGGAACGTATTGCTTCCGGTGAAAACGAACGAATGCGTTCCGCTCTTGTCGTTGAATTTCAAAATCGACAAATCCGGTGGACGGAACTGATCTTCCATCGTCGCCGTCGTCTCGCAATTCAACATGCAGACGATGTTTGGCTCCTTCTTGAGCGCGACTGTGTCCAGTTCGGCCAAGCGCGCCAGTTCCTTGCGCACGACGGATTGGTCTTCCTGTTTTTCCTGCTCTGATTTCGTTCGGGAGAAGATGGATTTCGCCCGCCGGAACGCACTGACGCCCGCGTTCGGATCGGGTTCAGCAAGGCCGCTTTGCGGATCGACTTCACCCGCGTTAATTGCCACCAAATGCTGCAGGTCGATCCGGCAGTACACGTAACAATCGGTCGATCCACGATAGAAACAATCGAATTCGAGCGACTCGCCGGCGACGGCTCCCCCCACTGTGTTCGGCAGCGATTTCATTGCGTTCGCACGCGCTTCGGCCCGGTCCAATTCGATCTTCGATCCTTCGTCCTGTTCGACGGCCAATTCAACGTAGCGCAAATACAGGATGATCCCCCGGCGCTTATCGCGGCCTTTGTAATCCGGACGATCGTAGATGCGAGCCAGTTCGCGATACCCGTAGGGGTTCTTCGGATTGTCGGCAATGAATTCGTTGAAGAGTTCAATGGCTTTGTCGAATCGACCCGCGCCCATCCATGCGACCGACTGTTCGGTCAGCAACTTCATGCCGGTGGGGCGGCCTTTGACGATCAGCTCTTCGTTAAACGCCGCCGCACACCCGACACGCTTGTTCCAATTCGGACACAGCAGACAATCACCTAAACCGCGATCCTTGCCATCCGGAGTCGCAATCGGCGGAAGGCTTATCGCAAGGCCTTCCGCGCGTTCGCACCGCGCTGCGGACTTAACGTACGTCCACCGGCCGTCGTTCATCTTCGAAAAAATAGACGACACGAAATCCGGACGCTGCGTGATGCGCATGACGGGTTGTGAAATCTTGCGATGGACCACCTGGGCTTCTTCGATAATCGACGACTGTCGCGTTACATGCACCGACGGTGGACGCTTGCCGTTGCTTGAAACAATGTTATCGTGGCTGGACTCCTTCTTGGGAGGCGGCTTGAGCCTGTTCAGCGGCTTTGGCGGCGGCTTCTGGGAGTCGCTTTTCGAAACGGGCGGCGGCGACACTTTGGGTGCCGGGCCGGGTGATTGAAAATGCGGGCCTGCTGGAGTGACAGGAGCGGTCGGTCCGGCTGGCGACGCCGGTGCAAACGAAGGCAGCACGGGTGCCGGCATATCAGCGCGGCTGGACGGGGGTTGCAGCGTCGGATTCCTGTTCGTCGACAAAAATTTCGCTTTTTCGGCGAGCAACTGTCCCAAGGGTGCGACCTGGGGCGGGGGCACAGACTGCGCGTCCAGTTGCTTCGGAACGAGCAACGCCGGTTTCGGAGGCTCATGGCGGACAGGAGCTTTGCCCGTCGTTTCGACGTTCCGGTATTCGTCGGAATCGCCTTTGATCGGAATGGCCAACTGCGGCACCAGATTCCTCGGCGCATCGGGATCCTGGGAAAGCGGTCGCGGCTCAATCAATTTCTTTGCACGAATACTCTTCTGTGCGTGACGCGCGAGCACCAATTCCGCCGATGCCGAATTGAACGGCATCTTCGAGAGCGCTTCCAACACGCAATCGGACGACTGGAAGCGTTCCTCCGGCTTCTTCGCCAGCATCCGCATGATAAACCGATCAATGTCCGGATCGACCGGGTGCTCCGCGTCGCCCAGCGGCGGCGGGGGCTCGAACATGTGCTTGTAGATCACCGAAGCCACTTTTTCAGCATGAAACGGCGGCTCGCCCTTGATGCATTCGTACAGCACGCACCCGAGTGAATACAAGTCGGAACGGAAGTCGACCGTCTGCCCGCTGCCCTGCTCCGGCGACATGTACGTCGGCGTTCCAACGACGACACCCGACTGCGTGATGTTGTGATCCAGTTCTTTGGCGAGACCGAAATCCATCACCTTTACCAAACCGGTTTTGGAAACCATGATGTTCGCCGGTTTGATATCGCGATGGACAACGCCCTGTTCCGACGCGATGGCCAGCGCTTTCACGACGCAGCGCGCAATTTCGATGACGCAATCGTTGCTGAGCGGAAAATCGCCGGCGCGGATAATGTGTTCGAGATCGTCGCCTTCGACGTACTCCATCGTGAAATACGGAACGCCCTGCATTTCGCCGACAGTGTGGATCTGAATGATATTGGGATGAACCAAACGAGCGGCGGAACGCGCTTCGCGAAAGAAGCGTTCCTTGAAGTTGGCGTTTTCCTTGGCGCGTGGCAATACTTTCAGCGCGACCCAACGATCCAGCGCCGTCTGCCGAGCCCGGTAGACTTTGCCCATCCCGCCTTCGCCGATCATCGATTCGATGATGAATTCATCAAATCGATTTGGATCCAGGGCCATGCCCGCTCCTTCAACTCACCGCCCACTTGTCGCCCTTCATTGTTAAAGGCGTCTGTACATGCTCGCAGTCACATTGTTGTCTATCGGACGCTTTTCGCTCAATGATTACTAAGGTTTCCATATGACAAATGTAGTAACATTTCGACCCGTTTCAACTTTTTGCAAACACTGTACCCTATCGGCCCATTCTGGTTCCTGACGGAACACCGTGGGTTGCACAATCAATCTAATCTACCCCTCCCCACATATCACATGCAAAATTTAGAAAATGTAAGTGCAACAAAATGAATGCTTTGCATGTGCATATTCAGGACTGAATAGACTGTATTTTCTATCCGGTTGAGGATTTGCTGATTATTAAAATATATCCATGCACCCGACTTGAGCCGGGGCGCATAGCCGGATAGAATGGACGCCAGACTTGGGGTTCCATCATGAATGCTACCGTAGAACGTACCACACCGACTGTCCAACCCACCATACCCGCCAC
>JANXLS010000931.1 GCA_025355035.1 Planctomycetota bacterium
TCTTGCGGAACTCGATGCCGGGCATCTTACCGAAGCTCAACGCCACGTGGCGAAGATCAAGAACGCGCGCGTACTCTTTTGACGAGATCGACGTTCGCTGCCAGCCAAAAAGGCTCGATTACTTGAGCGGCGCCAATCAAAAGGAGTGCATAGGTCAACGGATGTTTCGGAAAAATGACGTTCTCTGCCTGAAAGATATATTCCCACCGCGGAAGCGCCGGTCCGAGAATCGGTCCGCACAGCACGAGGAAAACGATGATGAATATAAACAGGTTGATCAACGCCATGAATTGTCCAAAGAGAAATACACACGATATCGCGATGAGCGCCTTAAAAGCCGCCGCCCCCGCTTTGATCGCGTTGAACGGCGCGGCCAGAAATTTCGGCCCACGAATGTCATAAGACGTCGCTGCCGCTAGTCCGCCGAAGATGACGAACAGCGGCCACATGAACATCGTGAACGAGGTTAGATAAAAAAACAGTTCGTTGATCGAAGCCATGTACAGATACGGAACCAAGTCGGAAAGCGGAACTTTGAATGCATTGAGCTTCGAATCGTTTTGCGTATGGGTCGCGATGTGGCAGGCTCGAACGTACACGGCACGACCATACAGCGAAATCGCAAACGTCAGCATGACAAACATCGCCAGGCGCGTTAAATAACCCGCGTATAGATGAGGTTCGTCAAGAATTCGGAATTGCCAGATGAAATAGAATTGCATCAACCGGTGCGGCAATGCCGTGATCCACAGTACACCCATCCACGGCGACGCAACGCGAAGCGTCAGTTGTGCACTCGCGTTGAGAATGCCGATGGCAGAGATACTGGCGTTGCGCATGGACGATTTCCGGGGGCAACAGAAGTGCGATCAACTCAACAGGGTGGCTGAATTATACTGAACGTGTTGAATTTTCCACGGCAAGTTCACACGCTTGATCCCGGTTGATCGATGCGCAGTTTTGCGTTCAAATCACGCGAGAGGTTTTTGAGTCGATTCACTTTCTCTTCGCCCATGAAAACGATCGGAAACGCGGTCTTGCTGTGGGTCAGTGGTTCGTCGAGATCAATCCACTTGCGGCACATTTCCCCGTCCGGCGTTCCCGGGATCGGAGAGAATTCGGAGAGCATGACGCGAATACCCAGATCGTTGGCAAAGCGCATCGATTCTTCGACGTTCTGTTGATCCCCGTTGGGATGCGACATGATTAAATACGCGGCGATGTTTTCGATCTTCGCTCCCGCGGCACAGAGGTTCTCAATCGCGTCTTTCAATTCGTGCGAATAAACTTTGCCGCCGGTTTTTTTTTGCCACTCGTAGGCACTGCTTTCGAAGCCGAGATAAATGATCTTGAATCCAGCTTCGACCATCAACTCGGCGAGTTCTTTTGAAATGAACCGCGCATTCAATGCGTTAGGCGTGTGAAAATTCAAACGACTGCCGCGTTTGATCGCTTCCTTCAAAAAGGGAACGAGGATTTTGTCAGGCTGATACAAAAGCGCGTCGTCATAGAAAACCGCGTTCTTCGCTCCGCGTTCAATCAGAAAATCGAGCTCCGCCAGCGAACGATCCATCGGTCGCGAATGAAACGTTGGATACACTTGAGGCACGGAGCAATACGTACATTTAAACGGACAGCCATCGGCGAGTTTCAACACACCCGTATCGAGCGTGTCGTACAAATCCCAGACCGGCAATCCGCTCGGATTCGGTTCGACTTTCATGAACTTCCAGAGCGGGTCGAGGTTCAATCCATCGAGGACAAAGTCAGCTCCGATCGTCTGCGCGTGAGCATGACAGATCGTCGCATACACACCGCCGAGCACAATTTTCGCGTTCGGCGAATAGGCGCGGATGTCTTCAATCGATTCTTTGACGCCGGGATACCAGTACGTCATCACTGTCTGAATCAGCACGAAATCGAACGGGCCTTCGCGTTCAACGAACGCGCGGAATGCAGATCGCGGCAAACCGAAGCGGTGGTAGCGGCGTGGAATGGCGTTGAAGAGCGCGGGTTTGTCGAGCGGTTCGTTTCGGAATTCGCCGCGGCCCCAAATATCCTTGCGGAGTTTCTCGCCTTGCGCGGCAGGGTGGAGGCGATCGAGGTAGTCAAAGAGTTTCAATTCCGCGCGTCCGCGCAAGCGTCCCCCGACACTCAATAATCCGTACGGTTTCAGCCAGAAATCATACGCGGCAAAATCGTGGATCGGCGGGTTCAATAAAAGGACGCGCGGCATTTTCATAGAATTAGGATACCTGCGGAAAGTTTAAACTTCAAAGCTTTTAATGGATGCGTCAATTTCGCCTGGAAGGTATTATTCGAGCGGCGCCGATTGCGCTATTAATTTGCCGGGATGAGTTCGATTTATCGTTCCGATTCCCTATAATCGTCGCTCTGAATTGGAGAACCCGGAATGAATGCAGCGGCACGTGCGGATCGAAAACCTCGACATACACTCATCAAAGCACTCGAAAAAGAAGGCATCACGAGCCATCATTTTAACAATCGGGAATTGAGTTGGCTGGAGTTCAACGCGCGCGTTTTGGAAGAAGCGCGCGATCCGTCCGTGCCCTTGATGGAACGCATCAAATTCCTGAGCATCTTCAGTTCGAACCTCGATGA
>JANXLS010000940.1 GCA_025355035.1 Planctomycetota bacterium
GAGTGTCAATCCTTTGCCCAATTCCAGGTATCCGCTGTAGGCAAGTTCATAACCTTCCGGCACCGGCGGTTGCTTCTTCAGAACGATGTCGTGTTCTACGCCGCCGTCTTCTTGCCGAACATAAAGGCGTTCGTCCGTCTCAGCGTACGTCGATGGATAAACAACTTGCTTCGACCCATTGCGCTCTTCCAATCGCGCTTCCGAATTTCCCATCACATTCGTCGAAGCCAGAACCTCCGTGCCCCGTCGAACTTCCTGACTCGCCGGCTTCCATCCAACCGTCAGATTGCGATGCGGATCGCTGTGTACTATTCCCGCTTGATACGTGTCCATAAACACCGTATTCATACGACCGCTTTTATTCACAAACCCATTTTCAACTTTGACAATATCCCGGTTGATCGACCCGCCCACCGGCGTGGCTACCCGCGCTGAAGGGAGCGTCGTCTTGACCAGAGGCGCATGCGATGTGTATCCGACAGCCGTCGGAGGAGTCAGCGAATCGTTCGCTGTCAAAGCGGTGCCCACACGTTGCGCCGACGGAGTTGATCGCCCGGCAAACATGAAGTGCCCTGCCACAAGGGCGAGCGTAAACGCGAGAACCGACTTCAACGCAAGCTTTGCATTCATTGGAACTGATCTCCGCAGCTCAGAAACTGTCTGAGTCCAATAGGTTCGAATTCGACATGCACGTCAACACCTCCGCTGACCGGCAGCGTGGCGCTTAACCCTGCTCGAATTTGAAACACTAAGATTTCCCATGTTATGCTCAAACGCCGTAGCATTCAATCACAAAAATATTTTTCAGCTCAAACGTCTTTCGAGAGAAATTTCGTTCCTCTCGTCTGGGCAATCTTTTGTGTCAATTTCGGACACATAGTTTATAGTAAGTCGAAGTAAATTTGGATTTTATTGCAAAAAAGACACCTTTAATGGACGGAACAGAAGAATGTCATCCGCCGATCGCCCTTCGCCAGCCGCCGATCAGCCGCCGATCTATCAAAACGACCGCTATTGGAATCAGCGGCTCGAAAAAGATTTTTCGCTCTCCGGTGTCGGCCACGCCGCCGTTGGCCTCTCTTTTAACCGCTGGGCTTACCGCGTCCGCCGCGCGGTCCTGTTGAGAACGCTTCGTGCTGCCAACATCACCATCAAGAATTCCCGCATCCTCGAACTCGGTTTCGGCACCGGTTTCTATCTCGACCTTTGGCAATCCCAAGGCGCCACGCACGTCACCGGCTTTGACATCACCGACATCGCCGTCAAAGCCGCCCACGAACGCTTCCCTAAAACCTGGTTCTTCGACAAAGCAGACATTGGCCAACCCCTGCCTCTCGGCGACGCAAAGGGAACTTTCGACCTTGCAACCGCATTCGACGTTCTCTTCCATCTTGTCGATGATGTTGGCTGGAACGGAGCCCTCGACAACATTGCCACAGCGCTCAAGCCCGGGGGTTATACTGTTATATTCGACAAATGCCAATCCGTCGAAAATGCCATCGGCCACGTCCGCCGCCGAACTCTCACTACCTACACAACAGCGCTAAAATCGCGGGGATTCGACATCGTCTCCGTCCGCCCCCTCTTCGTCACCATGAATTCGCCGACCGACCTTTCCGGCGTCACAAAATTGTTCTATAAGACCAGTTGGTCGCTCACAAAACTTCCCTATAAAATCGGCAAAAAAATCGGCCTAGGCGAACCCTTGGGAGGCGCAATTGGAGCACTGATGTATTACCCCGAACTGATGTGGACCCGACTCCTGCCTCTGGGTCCCAGCACAAAAATTTTAGTCGCGAAAAAGAAGTGATCGTTTTTAAGACTTCAGTTCTTTGGTTTAATGCGCGTTTCGCATTTCAACACAAAAAAGGGAGCCACCATGTCCACTGCATCAAAAGGCCTCGCCATCGTCTTCGCCGAAAACATTTACGAAAACCTCGAGCTGCATTACCCGCGCCTGCGCTTGATCGAAGCCGGATACGATGTTAAAGTCGTCGCTCCGAAAAAAGGCGAGACCTACACCTCCAAAGAAGGCTACCCCGTTAAATCCGACGCTGATTTTTCGGAAATTAATCCCAAGCACGTAAAAGTCCTCGTCGTCCCGGGTGGCTTCGCTCCCGACAAACTCCGCCGCTATCCGGCCGGAAATGATCTCGTCGCCGCAGCCTGGAATGCGGGCGCTGTCATTGCTTTTATCTGCCACGCCGGCTGGGTCCCGATCAGTGCCAAAATCGTAAAAGGCAAACGGGTCACCAGCGTCCCCGCCATCAAAGACGATCTCATCAACGCGGGCGCCAATTGGGTCGATGAACCCTGCGTCATCGATGGTAAAATGATCACCGCTCAAGCCCCAAAAGACCTCCCTGCAATGATGGAGGCTGTCCTCGAAGCTCTGAACTAGAGCGGTTTTCAAATGTCTGAAGACAAATCTGCTTGCGGCGGGCTGATAGGAACTGCTCCGTCACTGCCCCGCCACCAGCTCGCCTGAAGCGAGGGGCAATGCATTGTTCGCCGTACCTGCCGCAAATTCCGCCGATGCGAGTGTCTCATCTGCAGTGCTGAAGCGGATCGCCAACGTAGTCACAGAAGACACCAACACTCCAATCCCCATGTACATGATCGCCTGCCAGTAACTGACACCTTTTACTTTTAATAAAAACCCGCCCAGCATGGCACCCACATTTCCGCCTGCGCCCACGATCCCAGCGACGGATCCCAGAACTTTTTTGTTGATGAACGGAATCACCGCGTAGGTTCCACCGGCGGCCATATGAACAAACAATCCAAAAATCAGTAGCCAGATCACAGATCCGACCAGCACCGTCGAAAACGACAACAGCAGCATCGCCACACCCTGTCCGATTAGAAAAGTAGCAAGCGTGAAAACGCGCCCCTTCAGACCGCTTTTATTGGCCACCTTGTCGCTGATGTATCCGCCCAGCCCGCGCGCAAAAATCGCCAGCCAGCCAAATGCTCCGGCGATCAAACCGGCCGTTCCCAAATCCAGTTTATAGAGCGTTTGAAAGTTGGTGGCCGCGGTGCCGTGCATTACGACTTCCACGCCGAAACACGCTGCGTACACAAACGCCAGGAGCCACACGCGATAGTCCGCGCACGCGATCAGGAAGCCGCCCTTGACGGCTTTCTTGTTGTTCTCAATTTCCACACCGCTCTTACGCAGGTCTTCGAAATTTCCGGCCGGACAGTCCTGCGTGAGAAAATAATACGCGACGCCAGAGCAGAGCATCAACGCGCCCGGTACGATCATTGCCAATCGCCATCCCATGTGCTCACTGCAGCCCCACGACACCAATCCACCGAAGATCAACGGCATGAGCGAATTGGTGGCACCCGCCCCCATGTTACCCCATCCCGCTCCCGTCGCATTCGCTGTCCCAACACAATTCGAAGCAAACATCTGCGTCGAGTGAAACTGCGTGATGACGAACGAAGCGCCAATCATGCCAATGAAGACGCGCGCCAGGAAAAATGTTGTGTAATCCGTTGCAAATCCAACAGCCATGACCGCGAGCCCGCCCAAGAGCATCAGCCACGTGTATGTCTTGCGCGGTCCGACCTTGTCGCAAAACACACCAATAACCAGTCGCGCCAAAATGGTGATTCCCACCGACGCGATGAACGTGTTGTACATCTGGTCTTTGGTGAGCTTCAAGTCCTTCGCTATCACTGGCGTTAGCGGAGCGATAGCGAACCACCCCATAAAACAGAGGAAAAACGCGACCCACGACATGTGAAACGCCCGCATCTGCGGCAGGGTAAAATTTAAGAACTGAATGCGAGTTGCTTTTGTCTGAGGCAGCATGAATTACTCCAAAAAATGTCGATGCGTTTACGAGTCGAATCACCAATTCTGCACACAACATGCCACTCGAAAACGCTGACGGAATAAATTATAGATGCCCCCCTTATCGATCAAATCGTTTGTTTTTAGTCATTCTGAATTAGGGGCGAATCGTCATTTTGAACTGGAGTGTCAGTATTATTACTTAAAAGTTCAAAATGAAACACGTATGAAGAATTCGGAATGTTCCAGAGGTATTGTCCCTATTTGATCAAATAGGTTCATCAATTGAATCTTGTGTGCAAAATGAAAGCGTCGTTCCCGTCTTCATTGCGCGGAATAGAGAGCGAATTGGGACAATTTGCAGACCGGATTGCTATGAGATTATGGAGTTTTATGCGGCAGCTCCCTTTTTAAGAAATCGCGTAAACGAGTGGCACATTCATTGCTCAATAGCTACAGGGAAAACCAATCCAAAAGAGGGAGCATGATCAAAAAGAATCGAAAAAAGCTGGTTGTCATCGGCAACGGAATGGCCGGAGCGCGCATCGTTGAGGAAATCCTCAGCCGCGCGCCCGACATGTTCGACATTTCGATGTTCGGAGCCGAACCCTACGGAAATTATAATCGCATCCTCTTAAGCAACGTGTTGAATAAGAGTCAGGACGCGACCGAAATTTTCATGAACCCGCTGGACTGGTACACGCAAAATCACATCACGCTCCACGCCGGTTTCAAAGCCACGAAGATTGACCGCGAAAACCAGATCGTCTTTGGTTCGCCGATGAAAAAAGAGGCGCTCCCCTACGTCGCCAGCGACGCCGGGTTGGAAGCGGAAAAGACCGTCGAAGAATCGTACGATTATGTCATCATCGCAACCGGTTCGCGTCCCTTTATCCCACCAATGGACGGCTTCGGTAAGTCCGGCACATTCGCGTTCCGAACGCTCGACGACTGCGCCCGTATCGCCGACTACGCGCAGGATTGCAAGCGTGCGGCCGTCATCGGGGGTGGTTTGTTGGGACTCGAAGCCGCGCGCGGCC
>JANXLS010000994.1 GCA_025355035.1 Planctomycetota bacterium
AATTGGATAACGGGAAAACACCCTCTTAGGGCCTGTAAAATAATAAACTGAAGAAGTCCGCCGCGTATTTCGGCCTGGGTCGAGGCGGACGCGAAGGAACATATACGAGTGTATCTCTGACTGAGCGTTCAACGAAGAGCCAGGCCGAAAGACGCAAGCAATTCTTCAGTTTATTATTTTACAGGCCCTTAGCGATCAGAATCAGGAATTTCCAACGTGGCAGAGACACCGAAAAGTTTGGGCTATTCTATGCCCGCGGAGTGGGTTCCGCATGAGGGCACATGGCTTTCATGGCCGCACAATCCGCGCACTTGGGTGGGCAATTTCGGCCCCATCCCGATCGTCTTCGCCGAAATTGTCCGATCGATCTGCCCGTCTGAAAACGTCCACATCAGTGTACGAAACGCAACCGCCGAAGCGGGAGTGCGCGGACTGCTGAAGAATAACGGCATCGACAGCGCGACCATCCTTTTCCATCACATTCCGACGAACGATGCCTGGGCGCGCGATCACGGTCCGATCTTCGTTACGCGACAATCCGACGTCGATCCGATCGCAGCGGTGGCCTGGCGTTTTAATTCTTGGGGCGGAAAGTACCCGCCATGGGAAGATGACGACAAAGTTCCTGAACGCGCAGCCGAGATCGTCAATGTGCCCTGTTTCCATCCGCGCATGGTGCTGGAAGGAGGGTCGATCGACGTCAACGGAGCCGGTTCGGTCCTGACAACCGAATGCGTGCTGCTCAACCCTAACCGCAATCCGACAATGACGCGCAAGCAGATCGAAGCGCGGCTCGACGAATACCTCGGCGCCTCGAACGTGATCTGGCTGGGCGACGGAGTCATGGGCGACGACACCGATGGACACATCGACGACCTCGCCCGATTCGTGAACGAAAACACCGTCGTCACGATTTACGAAGACGACGAAAGCGATGTGAATTATCAGGCCTTGCGGACGAATTATGAACGGCTGCTAGCCGCTAAAGATCAGAACGGATCGAAGCTCACTATCGTCAAACTGCCGATGCCCGGAAAAGTCTTCCGCGGTGTCCAGCACGACACGCGTCCCGCCGAAGAACGATTGCCGGCCAGTTATGCGAATTTCTACATCAGCAACGGAGCCGTCCTCGTCCCCGTCTTCGGACACGACAACGACGAAAAAGCGAAAGCCATCATCGGCGATTTCTTCCCAGGACGAAAAGTCGTCGGCATCCGTTGCAACGATCTCGTTGGAGGCTACGGAGCAATTCACTGTGTAACGCAGCAGCAGCCCAAGTGAGGGTCGAGTGCTGAGTGCCGAGTGCCGAATACCGAGTGCCGTTTAGATTCCCAACGCCAACCGCCGGGCAAACTTCTCTGGTAAACCGTTGTCGATGATCAGTTTCTGCGCCACTTTGTAATCGTAAGGTTTTCGGACAAAGGTCATTGTCCAATTCTTCGTATCGAAGATTCCGAAGCTGCTGAGCGGACATTTGTCGCGCGGTTGGCCGACACTGCCGGGGTTGATCATGTACTTCTCGTTCGGATCGAGTTTGAACATCTTCGTTTCCTGCAAATCCGTGACGACGGCTTTGGTGCCGATCAGCATCGGAACGTGGGTGTGTCCGAAGAAGCAGACTTTCGATTTCGGAAAATCTTCGATCATGCTCCGCATGTTACGCGTGATTTCGGGCGACGAGAGCAGATACGCATCGCGTTCAACCAGCGATCCGTGAACGAGAATAAACGCTTCTTCGACAACGAGACCTTGAGGAACCGAACGGAGAAAATCAAGGTCGTCCGGCGTCAAATGTTGCGCGGTCCATTCAAGAACTTTTGCCGCCGTCTTGCGCATCCGTTCGTCTTTTTCACCCATCGCCTGCCGATCGTGATTACCAATGATCGAAATCGCATTCGGCAGCGCGCGAATGGATTTGACACATTCAGCCGGCTGCGCACCGTATCCAACCAGGTCCCCCAGATTAATGATCGCGTCGCACCCAGCAGCTTCAAGATGCACTAACGCCATTTTCATGGCCGTGTGATTGGCGTGAACGTCTGAGATAATTCCGTATTTTGCGGCCAGGGCCATAAGCGGCGGCGCTCCGATGACTTCGACAAGCACGATTATGTGGAAAATAAAAGCGAGCGCAAGCGTATTACAATTGAGCTTTCCGATTTCAAGCATTGCGATTAAATAGACGCATGAAAATTCAATCGCTCCTCCTCGCAACCCTTTTCGTGCGCGCCGCGTTCTGCGGCGAAGCGTCAACAAAGCAATGGGAGAACATGGACTACGGCCCGTTTCTCTCGCTCACGCTCAACATGGGCGTGAAGGGCAATGGCAGCGACAACCCGGTACTCAAAGCCACCGTCATTAAATTGGGCGATAAGGAGCATCCGGCGTACATCGCATACGACACCGACACGATGCGCGTGGCCGCGGTTTGGACGGGGGGATTCATCGATTGGAATGGCACGATCTTCAACGGCAATCACCACGCGCAGCCCAAACCGAAAGGAACAATTCTTCATTCTACAAAAAACACGCCGGGATGGGCAAAGGATCGCGATTTCACGGATACGCGCGTCGATAAACGCGGACCGCTTCCGAAGGAATGGCTGCAATACAAGGGATTGTATCGATCCGGAAAACAGGTCGCTCTCTCCTATACGGTGAATGGTTGTGACGTCATGGAAGTACCGTCCATCGGGTACGATGCAAAAAATGGCATGATCGTACTGACCCGCACAATTGAAATGGGTCCGTCCGAAAATCCCGCGACCGTTTTGGTCGCCGAGGACGAAACGGACAAAGTGCTGTCGCTTTTGGTGCCCAATCCGAAAATCAAGACTCAATTGGATATTGGTGCAATTGTCGTGAACCATACTCCGAAGTGGACCGAAAGCATCAACAGTTACGATCTTCCGGTGGGTTTCGAATGGACCAACGCATTCGGTCGCGCGGCTCTGTTTATTCCAAAACGCGAACTCCACACCACGTTCTCCATCCGGCACGAATTCAAAGTCGAAAGCGCAATGAGCAGTGACCTTGCGAGGCCAGAACACATCGATCCAATGGCTTTCAAGGAAGGCGGCCCCGCCCTCTGGCCCGCCACCGTCGAAACCCAAGGCTCGCTCGGCAAGGAAGACGGCCCCTATGTCGTCGATACGCTGTCGCTCCCTGAAAAAAATCCGTGGCACTCCTGGATGCGAATCGGCGGATTCGATTTCTTCGCCGACGGCAAACGCGCGGCATTGTGTACGTGGAGCGGCGACGTGTG
>JANXLS010000013.1 GCA_025355035.1 Planctomycetota bacterium
GAACATCCTTGAACGGGTCAACGGCATCGAGCGTCTCAACGCCCGACACTTCTTTTAACGAATATCTCGCAGCCAAGTACAGTGGCACAAGCGCGATGATATCCAAAATGGCCGCTGCTTGAAATGACGCCGGGATTCCAAACGTATCGCAGATATACCCCGTCGGGCGGTATCCGATCACGCTGCCCAGTCCCAACGAAATCGCTGAGAACATTGCGCGGCCCGTTCCGCGCAACGGCTCGGCGACAATTTTTTCAAGATGCGCGATCGATCCCGCATAGCACAGCGCGAACGTGAACGCGTGCATCGTTTGCAGCAACGCCATCGTCGGGCCATTGGTCACATGCGCAACCAACAGCCACCGTACGGCGCTCAGCGCAAACGAAAATGCCATCAGGGGAAACAACGGCTTGCGTTGAAACAGCGGCTTCGCAAACCAGAACATCGTAACCTCCGCACCCACCCCCAGCGCGAACGACCATCCGACGATATTCTGCCCCAAACCGATCTGCGTGAGATGGAGATTGTAAAACAAATAGTACGGCGACAGCGCCGCCTGATGGATCATTCCCGCAACGAAAAACCACATCAGCGCCGGATCGTGAAACAAGCGCTTCGCATCGCGTAATGACGGCGGCAGGCGCTTGGGCCCATCGCCATATTGCCGTAATAAATGCGCGCACAAAGCCGCACAACACGCCAGTCCCGCCGCGATTTTGGGCATCCAGCGAATGTCGCCGCCGTTCGTCAAATACTGCCCGAACCCAAACGCGACGAGAATAAAACTGATCGACCCCCACATCCGCAACCGGGCATAATCCGTCCCGGTTTTCCGCGCTTCGACAATGGCCAATGAATCCGCCAGCGGCAACAGCGTCGATTGAAAAAATGCGAAACCAAACCAGAGGCACAGAACACCCGCATACGATTGAATGTTGCCCAGAGCGAATACCGCGAGCACCAACGCGGCGCCCGCGCTCGCGATTTTGAGCAACAGCGCCGTTCGTCCGGTTTTGTCGGCAATGATGCCCCAGATCAACGGCACGAATAGCGCCAGCGTCGGGCTGATCGTGTTCACGGTGCTGATCTGCGTCTTCGAAAAACCCAGCACATCCAGATACTTTGGAAAGTACGGCAGGAGCAGGCCCGTCGTCGAGATGAAGACGAAATAAAAGAGTGCGACGCGCATGATTCCTTTCAACTATTAGCGACGAACCAGTTCCCGCCGTGTTCGGATTCGGCGCTCGATTTCCGCGCGCAGTTCCGTCGGTAACGCGTCGTTCTTCGACAAGTCATCAAGCGCTCGTGCCGCGCCCGGAACATTATCTTTCGCACCTTTGATCAACTCGTTGATAACCGAGCGCCGGAACGCGTCAGGCGTCTGCGTCGTTTCGCTGGCTGGAGCGACCAGAATTTTCCGAGCCGCGATGCGCGCCAATGCCTGAAGAATATCGCCGCGATCCGTCTCGTCGAACCGCCCTTCTGCATCGTGCCGACCCAGAATCGCGAAGCCGACGCTCAATGCAACACCGCTCGACGACCGCGTATCATCCGCCGCGAGAATTTCGCTGATGGCATGCATCGTTGCCGTCTGTGTCAAGCGAGCGAGCAACCCTTTGACGATCTCCAACCGGATGTCTGCGTCGCACTTTTCTGCGAGCGCGATCGAACGCAGAGCCTCATTCAAAGCTGAAGCATTCGCCGGGCCCCAGATGCGTGTGCCTCTGCAAATATCCTTCCAACGTTCGAGCAAGAGCAGCGCGATTCCGCGCGTTGTCGCGCTTGAACAATTCGGTGCCAGCGCCACGCGCTCAAGTCCGCTCAACGCAATCGGCAAATCGATCGCGTAACGTTCGCCGCCGTGAATTTCAAATACGGTGTCGCCCACCGAATCAATTGATGTGGTCTGAATCTGTTCCGGCTCGGGCGAGTCCAGCGCCGACTTCAATAGCGTTAACGTCTCCGCGATCAATTCCGGAGTCGCTCGCCGGGACGATGCCAAAAACGATGCCCCTTCCAACGCCCGCGGAGCGAGCGTCGGATCGCTGCTCGCCGCCGCGTCCAACAACGTCCGCGCGACGATCGCATTCGCTTCAATCGAAGCGGCGGGACTGGAAATGATTTTTCCGAGTGCGCAGAACACTTCGCCGCGATCGGGAAAATCGACATCGAGACTAGCCGCTTCCAGCCGCCGCAACGCATCCGTCAGTTTGCGCTGAAGCCATGAAAATCCGCTCTCGCCCTTCTCGTCAGTCGGTTCGGTCTTTGCGATCCGAGCCAATTCACCCAGTAATCGAGCCGCCCGCGCGCGTTCGTTTGGCGCACGGTCTTTCCCCAAACGTGACAACAGCGGATCGACTGCCGGCGCGCCCATCCGCTCGACAGCCGTCTCGGCTTTTTCGATGTCGAAGGAAAACGAGAAATCGCGCGTCGAATCCAAAAACGCTTCAGCCAGCAAGCGCCGCGTTTCCGGCGGGACGCGGGTATCGAAGACCAATCGGCACTCCATCGCCGCCATGCGCAAGGCCTTGGATCCCGATTCCATCGCAGCCAAAACCACACCCGACGCCCGCGCGAAATCGTCGCCCGTCGCGGCGCTTCGCCGACACATTTCGTCGAGCACAATCAACAGATGCTTCTGCGCGCCCGGCGTCGCGTCGACAAACACCTCGCACATTTTCACAAGCGCAAGACTCCCGCGTCGGGACATCAACGCCCCGATGGCGCGCGATCCGCGCCCCTCTTCAACATCGCGCGAAAGATACTCCGCACTCCACCCGAGCAGCGCTTCCTCATCCTTCTGTCCCGGCGAAATCAAGTCGAAGAGCGACGCAAGCAGAAACGCTTCGACCGCAACATCTGCAGCGCGCGCTCGCTCCGTCTTCAAAATCGGCAGCAGGCTTTCAGCGTGACGCCGTCCCAGCTCTTTCACCAATCGATGCGATTGCCCGAGCAAGTCTTCCACGTCGCGCGACGACGGCCCCAACTTGTTTGCCGCTGCAATCAAGCCAAGAAGCACACGCAGCAATTCGCTCAACCGCGCCGCGCTGCGTCCAGCCGCATCAGCGCGACTGATGAGCACTTCCAGTAGTCTCAACTTCAGCACACGTTCGACGCCACCTTTAAGTGCCGCCAATGCGCACAGCATGATCGCTCCGTCAGCGAGA
>JANXLS010001064.1 GCA_025355035.1 Planctomycetota bacterium
TCCACCAAGCGATCCATTCTTCTTTTTTCGTGAGCTGGACATGGGTGAGTTTTTTCAGTCCTTCCATCAAGGCTTCACAGACGGATGATTCGTTCGAATCCAATCCCGCGACGAGTGTCGAAAGCGCGCCTTTCATCGCGGCGTCGGTTCCTTTGCCTCCGGCTTCGACCAGCGCGTCACTTGCGGCTTGAGCTGGCTCTTTCATTTTCTCGCCTTTTAACGCCAGCGCCAATGTGCTGAATGCGGTTTCGGAATTCACGTCGTTTTGCCCGGCTCGCCAGGCCAGCGATGCGTACACCAGTTGGCGCACTTCGATGAACTCGCTCTTCGCCGCGAAGTCCATTCCGGAGACGATGGCCGCGGGGTCATTCATGTTCGTGAGGATGTCCACGCCCTGCAGCGCGAAGCCGAGGTCGAGTGTGTTTTGGATCGCTTCACCGAACGACTTGATTGCGCCGACGCGCAGATCGGCATTGCTGGAACGCAGCGCGGCCTGATGCTCAAGCAGGCGCACGGTACGGTCCGCAATCTCCTGAGATCGGCGGGCCGTTCGCTCGCGTTCCAGCGTTTTCTGACGTTCAACGAGTTCCTTTGAGTTCAGTTCCTGTTCGCGCTGCTTGAATTCGTAATCAGCTTTGGACATCCATTTGTCGCCGACGCGGATCATGCTGAAAACGCGTTCGGCGTCTTTGCCGGCGTTGCTGTGATCGGGGTCGATATCGAGCGTTTTCAGCACCCACGTGCGGTACATCGGCGTTCGATTCATGAGGTCGCGGTACATCGTCGCCACCTCGTACGTCGCGTTGGCGTCGTTGGGGCGCACGTCTTTTTCCTTCAAGCTGATCGCCAGAGCCCACGATTTGTCGCGAAGTTGAGTCAAGCGGTCGAAACCGATCATGCCAACTCCGCCGCCGTTCTTCGAATTCTTCATGCTCTGATCGATCTTACGCCCGAGATCAATCAAACCGTTGATGTTACGATCGTGATCCAAAATGTCGAATTTGGCTTGGAAGCGCTGAAAATCCGGCGGGAGTTTATGAACTTCGCGGATGACGATTTCCTGATTGCGCCCGTCTTTTGTCAATTGCAGCATGCCGAACACGAAGACGTTATCGAGAGACTTCATATCGGGCGCATTTTTGCGATGGGCTTTGTCTTCGAACACAACGCGGCCATCGATGCCGGTCAGTTTCAAAGTCACAGGTTCCAAAATGGCTTCGTATTTTCCTTCGAAGCAAACGAGGTCCAGAAGCGAATTTTTCGAGGCGAGAACGGCAGCGGCATCGATCTCCGTCCAATTCTGATCGGCGTGACGAATGATGGTGACACGAACGCCGTTGGGGCCCGGATACGTGCTGCGTGGCAGGTCTTCGACATTCAAGGGTGCTCCGGCCGCACCGCAAAAGGCGCGGGTTGCGAGGAGCGCCAGCAGGGCGGCGAAGAACAGGTTTTTGGACATGACAACGGTTCCTTGTTTCAGACTGCGTACCTACTTTCCTTCCTTTATACAACTACTTTCAACGAACATGCACCACAATTACGCCTTCTGGCGGCTTATGGAGCCAGACCCACGCCTGCTTTCACCGGTGCGCCGGTGCGATCGACACCGACGGGTTTGAAGACGCGGGCTTTTTTGTTTTCGTTCAACACGGCGATGTCCGGGCGGGAACTGTTGCCGTAGCCCAACATCACGACCGGTCCCAACATGCCCGGATTGGAGAAGCGCGGACCGGCCAACAGTCCGCCAGCATCGTTGGTAAAGTAGAAGCAAACTTCGTCGCGCGTCACGACGAACAGATCGTCGTTGCCGTCCTTGTTGAAATCCCAAACGGCGAGTCCCAACGCCGGGCCGGGGAGGGGAGTCTTCGTCCCGACCTCCGTGAACTTGCCGGATTTCTCTTCGAGCACCATCACGTGCGACGTATTGCCGCCGAGCACTAAAGCCAGTCGATTCGCGCCGTTCTGCGCACATGAAATATGTCCAACACCGGTGATCACGCCTTCGTCTTTGACGACCGAGCGCACAGCTGTGGTGCCTTTTTCCAACTCGCCGTTGACACATGGAACAAAGCGCAGTGGTTCTTCGGCCAGCGGGGACACGGCCAGGAAGCCGCTACCCAGTTCGGTGGATTTCCATGGAAGGAGGCGACCATTTCCGCCGCCGTTCGGAATCGCGACGGATGACGGGCTGCCGAAGCCTTTGCCCTCTTCGTACAAGGCAACCGACAGGGTTCCAGCGGTGCTTGACAGCGCGGCGATGGATGTCTTGTTGCGGCCGGTTTCCATCGCGGCAACCGAGAGGATGCCGGCAGGAAATTTCACGCTCGGTCCGGCTTCGAGCCGGCCGGCTTTCAAGACGAACAGTTTTACCTCGCCCGTCTGCCAATTAGCGCACAGAACACCAGCGTTGATTTTACCGTTCAGCGGAAAGGCACAGGCTGACGAGTACCGTGCTCCGTTCGCCAGTTCGGTCGTCTGTTTCAAGCCTTCAGGGCCGCAGAGTACCGATTGAATTGACCCTTGGCCGAGACTGCCTTGCGTAACGATGACATCGCGAATGCCATCGCCGTCGGCGTCGGTTCCAAGCAATTCGACATTGCGCGCGTTCGGGGCGAGTCCAACGTCCAGCTCGGGCCCGATGTCGTAGCCAAACTGGCTGGAGACGACGAACGATTTGGTGGTCACGAAGAGGTCGCGGCGCGCGCCTTCCGGTCCAATCCAGAAGCCTTTGATCGTCACTTCAACCGCAAATTTCTCACCACGTTTCAACGCATCGAAGTCCTTCGATTCGGATGTCCAGACGATCGTGCCGTCTTCGACACTCATGCCGACGGGGTGTTCTTTTGAGAAGAATATTTCTCGTTTCCAACCCGGCAGTGACTTGTCGAGCTCCTCGACGCCGTCCAATTCCGGCTTCCATGCCCAACGCGAGAAGACGGAGAAATCTTTCTCAGGTACGTTGCCGACTTTGACTTTCGTCCCGTCGAAACGCCCTGAAAGCGCCGCAGGCAGAGCTGCCACGGACGTCAGCGTTTGAGTCGTGGCCGGGGCCGTGAGTGGGGTTGTCGGACTCCCGGTCGACGGCGAAGGAACGGTTGTAACTTCTGATCCTGTACCCGCCGGCTTTTCAATATTGTTTCCCGGCGGCGGATTGGGCTTTGGGTTGGTGCCAACGATGATGGTTGGTTTCTTTTTGACAATTCCCGCCATTTTTAAATACGAATCAAGCAGCGGGGTGAAGTACCCGAGCGCAAGCAGTGCGGCGGCCGCGCTGGCTCCAAACATGGCGAGTTTAACGATCGGTGAACGCTGGCGTTTGGTTAGTGCGGATTTCGAGGATTGAACGGACGAATCGACAGTTTCGAGTTGGTTGGCGTCTTGAATCGGAGTCGAGCCCATCAACGTCAAGCAACCGTTGCAAGTGGCCTTGGACTCGTGCATTGAGATCTCATTTTGCTCAAAGAAACGCAGACACCATTCGCATTGGACCTGTTCGTTGAGACCGCGGCCCGTTTCGGCGACGCCGTGAGACAGGAACCACGCGCGCAGTTTTTCGACGCGTGGGCCGTTGGGGTTTTCATCGATGTAACGGCGGTACGCTTTCAACGCGCGCGGGCTGTCGCCGCTCTTTTCGTAGCTCTGTCCAATATAGAAGAGTGCTTCGCTGCAATCCTTTCGCAGAGCGAGCACCATTTGGAAATTGTCGGTCGCCTTTTCGAATTCACCGTCGCGCATGAATGCGCGGCCCAACAAAATGCGCGTGCGGAAATGATTGGGATCTTCCGCGAGTATGCGTTCGCAGTCGTCGATGATGTTCTGGCTGGACCGGGCCGTCTTGAAGCGTTCCAACGCGGCGGAATACATCTTGTCCGTTTCGGTAAGGATCGGATCCTCGTCGATGAACCCCTCGTCCTCGCGGTCAGGCGCGGATTCGGCTTCGGCGATGCCTTTGATATGCATGATCCATTGCCGCATCTTTGGCCCGTCAAGGGCATCCGGCATCAAGCGCAGGAACGTTTCGTAGATTTCCGCAGCTTCGACGTTCCGCTCCATTGCCCGGAGCGTGAAGCCAAGTACATAGTGCGGGGCCGGATCGTCGGGATCCAACTGGATTGCGAGTTCGAGCTGTTCGATGCCTTCCTTGAGCTGTTCCTGGCGGACGAGGATCTTGCCGAGTGCGGTGTGCGCTTCGCTGAAATTCGTGTCGATTTCAATCGCTTCGTGCACTAAGTTCAACGCTTCGTCAAGGCTTCCGTTGGCGAATTCATCGAGGCTTTTTTCGATCAACGCGGTCTGGCGGTTGCGTTCTTCTTCGGTGAGTTGTCCGTCTGCGGTATGCGTCGGTTCGGGTGACAGCGTTGGGATTTGCTGCGAGACCATCGGCCCCGTCGCGCCCATTGATGCCGTTAGAGCCGCGCCGCCGCGAGGGTTCTGCGAGCCGAAAACGTTCGTGGGTTGCGGCGCGAAGTTTTGGGCGGGTGGCTGTTGACCTTCCTCAAATTCGCCGAGCGCATTCAGTGGCGCGGCCATCTCCATGTTGCCTGCTGCGGCTTCCCACGCGGCCATCTTCTTGATTTTCGGTGGATACTGAACGTCTTCCTGCGGCGAATCAACTTGGGCGCGTTCGGGCGGCGCGTCGGGTAGGTTTAATGGCGGCGTCTCGTTCAAACCGTTCTCCGCCAGCACGGTTTCGATCCACGTGGAGATGCGTTCGCCTTCGTCGACATCTGGTTCCAATTCAAGGAAGCGGCGGTAAGCCGACGCGGCCTCGATGTTGTTGCCCAAACGTCTTAAGACGAAGCCGAGATTGTTATATGCTTCGCCATAGTTGGCATCGTGGCGGATCGATTCGTATAACGCGTTCATCGCGTCCGAATAGCGTTCAAGATCGATCAGCACCATGCCGAGATTGTTGTACGACATGGCGAAACTGGGATCGGCCTGGATCGCTTCATTGTATGCGGCCATGGCGAGTTCATATTCGCCTCGATCGTAATGATCCAGACCGCCTTGTAGAATATGTTCGGCCGTCGCACGCGATTTTCCCAGAGCGGCTTTGCGATTGAAGGGTGCGCGCGACGGTTCAGTGCGGCTGACGTCAGCATCTTGGTGTTGAAGCGATTGGACGGAACGCCCCATCGGAGCCGGTGGCGCAAGCGCACTCGATTGGGGCGCGAGCGGCATTTGTCCAGAGATCAGCGCCGATACATTCTGAACGCCTGAACGCATGATGTTGTTGGGAACGATCGTTCCTTTTCCGGGCACGGCCGGACCCGCCGGCGCGAAACCGGGCCGGATACCAGGCATTTTGTGCGCGCTGGTAATTGAAGAAGGAGCAGGCGCTTTGGAACCCGGAATTACAAATTTACCGGATTGCATCGTCGCCGACCGCATCGTCGAGGCACCCGGCGCAGTCGTTCCCGTAATTGGACCTGCTGATGAAGATTTGGGTTTCAGGATTGCTGATGGAAATTGCGGCGCGTTCGCAATGCGGGCAGGCGGAATGGTGGGAGGCGGAGGAACGGACCGCGGCGGGGCAACGGGCGCGGGGGGAATTGCCGGAGGAGGCGCATTAGGCGCCGGAACCGCTGACGCTTGTGGAGGTTGAGGTGCATTTGCCCCCGCGGCATTTCGGCGCGCAAGAAACGAGGCTTGCGGTTTTTGTTCTTCACCCATCGACATCAGTCCTTTAAAAAAACGGACATAATAGAACTAATTTTTGTCACTTCACGACGTACCATCGAACACAAAGGCAATCTAAGGGCCAGTCTCTATATTGACCGTTTTCCCGCATTCTTCCTTCAGGCGTTTGACAAAATCGTCTTTATCGACCGCTTTTGAGTACGCTTCTTCTGGTGAGACGCTCTCTTTCTTACAAAGTTCCACAAGTGAATCGTTCAACGAAATCATACCTAATTTGCGACCAATCGACATTTGCGATGGGATCTGATACGTCTTGCCGTCGCGAATCAGTGACGACATCGCCGGCGTGATGACTAGGACCTCCAGCGCCGCGCAACGCCCACCTCCTTTTTTCTTCAAGAGATTCTGGGCGACGACTCCTTTAAGAGACGAGCTCAGCATCGTTCGAATCTGCTGTTGGCGATCCGCGGGGAACTGGTCGATCAAACGATCCACCGTGCTGGCCGCTGTTGTTGTGTGCAAGGTTCCGAAAACAAGATGTCCCGTTTCGGCCGTTTCGACAGCGATTTCGATCGTCTCCAAATCGCGCATTTCACCGATGAGCACGATGTCCGGAGCTTCGCGCAACGCTGCTTTCAACGCACGTTTGAAGCTCGTGGTATGCACGTGCACTTCGCGCTGATTAATCAGCGATTGTTTGTTCGGATGGACAAATTCGATCGGATCTTCGATGGTCAGGATGTGGCATTTGCGCGTTCGATTCATGTAATCGATCATCGCGCAAAGCGTCGTCGATTTTCCCGA
>JANXLS010001069.1 GCA_025355035.1 Planctomycetota bacterium
AGAAGAACGAGACGTTGCATACGGTCACGCTGACGGAGCCGTTTTACATGGGTATAAAGGAAGTCACGCAGGATCAGTACGACGCGATCATGGCGGACAATCCCAGCAAAAATAGAGGGCCGACGCTTCCGGTTGAACGCGTGACCTGGGATGAGGCGACAAAGTTCTGCGAGAAACTCAGCGAGAAATGCGGGAAGAGAGTTCAACTGCCGACGGAAGCGCAGTGGGAGTACGCTTGTCGCGGCGGGACGAAAACGACGTTCAACACCGGAGACACGATCACGACGGCGGCAGCGAATTTCAACGGAGAAATCAAGAACGGCAGCGAGAAAGGCGAGAATCGCGACAAGACGCTTCCGGCCGGATCATTTAAGCCGAACGCCTTCGGATTGTTCGACATGCACGGCAACGTATGGGAATGGTGCCGGGATTGGTACGACGAAAATGCCTACTCCGCTTCGGCGGGCAGCGCGACGTCGGCTGTCGGGGTTGCGCCGGGAACGATTGCGACAGGAGCAACAGCGACGTTGCCCGGAACTCGGGCAGTTGCATTGGCTCCGATCATCGATCCGGAAGGCCCGGCGAAGAGTTCTGAAGATCCGCCGGTCCGGGTTGCGCGCGGGGGATCGTACTACAGCTTGGCGGCGGAAATACGTTCTGGAATTCGCGACAGTTTGGCACCCGCATATCGCAACGCACACGGCGGTTTTCGCGTGATGATTCAAGCCGAAAAAACCGTGACGGAGAAGTAGCGTTCGCATCGCAGTTCCTCCTTTCGTCCCGGAGAGCTTGTGAAATCACATGGATAGCCATCGAGTTGAATGTCCAATGTTCTTTCGCTCGTTAAATCACAAGCTCGGAGGGGACTATCATTTAAGATCGTCGCTTTTGACTTGGCAATGAATTACCGGGCGACTATTGGGATGCCTCTACCGGGACGGGACATTCTCTTTTGGGGCTGAATGAAGATGGCTTAAACCTCTTCAGGATGTGCAAAAGGACTCCGCACTCGCACGGAACTAAATCGACAATTGACAGTAGACAAGTGACGTGGAACGCACGACAATTGTTTATGGGAATGTGTATTGCGTTGTCATTGTTCTTTGCCCATTGTTCACGGAATTTATTCATATGATGCGCGCTGTTATTGCACTCGTCGCCGTACTGGTTGTCGTCGCCGGGATTATTTTGCTGCAACCCAAAGAAGTCGTTGTGACTCAGCCGACGAGCGTCAA
>JANXLS010001104.1 GCA_025355035.1 Planctomycetota bacterium
ATTGATGCGCGCGATCGAAACCATCCGCAAGGAATTGCAGCGCGGCAATGGCGTCGAATTGGAAAACTTCCTCTGCATTCACATCCGACAGGGGGACGCGGTCGCAACGGCCACGCAGGCCGGCGGCACGCTCGGCCTGCCCTCCGCGCGCATTGTGCAGATCGATCTTGACGAAGCGCTGCGCAGAGACATCGAAGGCGCTGGCTTGTATCAGATCATGCTGGTCGTTCCGAAGCGCAATTTCTTCACCGGCGTCATGGCGTCGCGTTTGGCCAGTGCGCGCAGTGAAGTCACGGTCGTACAAGGCATCGCCGAAGCGGCTGACCTGATGCAAACGGCGCGTCCGGATTTGATCGTCATCGATGTCGGGGTCGATAACTCGCAACGCATTTGCGAAGTCATCAAAAAGGATCGTAACAGCAGCCTGACGGCGATCATCATCATCGGCGAAGACGGTTACGATCCGAAAAAAGTCTCGGACATCACAGTCCTTCCGGACGAACACATCAACGAACCGTTCGACCTCGACGATCTTGTTAAGCTGACGGAATCGGAATTGGGGCGCACGGCCGAAGAACGAAATTATTTCGACCATGTCCTGCATTTCCGCTTGAAGACAGATGAAGAGCAGATCGACAAAGCAAATGATCTCGTGAGCCACGCACTGACCACGTCGGGTCTCGCCGACGAAGCGCGCGACGCGTTCGCTGTTGCGTTTCGTGAAGCGATGGATAACGCCACGCGCCACGGGAATAAAAGCAACGAAGATTTGTGCATCGACGTACTGTACATTGTCGATCGCGAAAAAGTTACGATCACTGTTTCAGATGACGGCGAAGGTTTCGATACCGAGGTGTATTTGAGTCGGGGAGTCAGCGGCAATCCGGCCGATGCCGCGCGCGAACGCCACGGTTCGGGTGGGCACGGCGGTTTGGGCATCATGTTGATGCTCCGCTGCGTCGACAAACTCGAATACAATTACGCAGGTAACAAAATCAGTCTCACTCGGTTTATTCGAAAGAAGTAAAAAAAGAGTGCTTAGTGCCGAGTGCCGGGTGCTAGGTAGAATACACAGCACTCGCGACTCGGAACCCGGCAATCAGAACACGCCCCTTCTCACTTGGTTTATTGGAATCTAAAATGGCAACGATTGCGTTCAAAGTCAAGGTCATCAAATCACCCGACGGCACCACGGCGACGCTGGCGGAAGTGGATGGATCAATCGACGCATCCACGATCCAGGAATTTCAGCACGTCATGGACAAGCTGATCGAACGCGGGGTCAAGAACCTTGCTCTCGATTGCAGCAACGTGAAGTACATTAATTCGACGGGTCTCGGGACCTTGTTGAAATACGCCGACACGTTCGAAAGCATCGGGGGCCACATCGCCTTCTGCCGCGTTCCCAGCAAGGTCATGCTGGTGATGGAAATGCTGGGCTTCAACGCGCTCTTCAACATCGTCACCGACGAAGCGACCGCGTTGCGTTCATTCGCCGGAAAAATGTCGCCGCCGCCTTCTGTCGCCGTAAAGACCGCACGTCCCACCGCGACGACCACGACGCCTGCCGACGGTCAAAAGAACATTCAACACACACCGCCCCCGGCCGCGCCGGCCGTTTCATTTCCGATGCAGACACCGTGCGCGCGCTGCCGGGTCACGTTGGATGTGCCGTCCGCCGGCAAGTACAAATGCCCGCGCTGCAATTCGGTTCTGTCTGTCGAAGCGACGGGGCGCACCCGCTTCTTCGCGTCCAAGAAAGCGCGCCCGATTGCGCTCACGATTCCGGCAAACGTGAAGTTGCTGGAATGCCCCGCGCAAGTTGCCGCCATTTGCGCAGAATCGCTGGGATTCAAGAGCGACGCCGTTGCGCAGATTTCACAAGCCGTTGCGTCCGCGTGTCAAAATGTCGTCGAACGCGCCTACGAAAAAGATGCGGGCAACGCATTCCATGTCCAGATTCTCTCCGACCCGCAAGCGCTCACGGTGAAGATCGCGGACTATGGCAAGCCCTTCGATTTCGGAGCGGGCGGGTCCATCTCGACAGACGCCGGTTTCGCTCCCATTGTTAAGAGCATGGACACCGTTGAACATCGCGTCAATCCGCGCGGCGGCAACATGGTCACTCTGATCAAGATTTTACAGCAATAAGTTCGTTGAGCGAAAAGACTTCAACATAACCATTCGGATCGGCACTGCATTCAGGACATCAATTATGGCGGACATGAATCGACGATCGTCGCGGACTTCAATGCGATCCAAGCCGCTTGGCCAGCTTCTGGTTGAGAACGGCGACGTCACAGCCGAACAGGTTGCGCAAGCGGTCAAGGGTCAGGAAACCAACGGCGGCATGATCGGCGCGATTTTCCTCGGCATGGGCGCATGTTCACCCGAAGCCGTCGCGCAAGCGCTCAGCAAGCAGGTTCAAGTCACTGACATTCAATGCGAAGATTTGGAAGGTTCCGCCGCCATCGTCAAATTGGTCTCGCGCGATTTTTGCAATCGCGAAAAACTCTGCCCGTTTGAAATTCTCGGCGGCATGCTCTGCGTCGTCATGGGCAACCCGCTCAACCGCAAAGCAATCACTGAAATCGAAGGTATGTCGAAGTTGAAGGTCAAGGCATTCAAAGCGCCGTGGCCGAAGATCAGCGAACTCGTCGAACGCACGTTCGCGCTGGATTTCAATGCGAGCAAATCCGCGAAAACGACTCCCCCCGCCAAGCACATTGAGCCATTAGAGGACTTGTCGTTTGAATTGGATGACGAACCGGTCATGCCAATGGCAAAAACGAGGACCAGCGCACCTGCAGCCAAAGCGTCGGCCGCTTCGAAAGAACACCTCGAGCCGTTGGCTATGGACGATGACGATATCATCATTCCGCCATCGGATCCGGACGACCAGCCCGCCGGGCCCACAGGAATACTTGAAGTCCCCATTGACACGATCCCCTTGCCGTCGCACACGACGCCCTCGTACAGCGCGCAGACGGCACAACCGCCGCCTGCGGTAATAATCAAAGGTCTGGACGATTTGGATTTCACGGGCGGCGAAGTCGTCGATATTGTCAAGCGCAAACTGAATCCCGGTGTGAAACAGATACCGAAGAAAAAAGAACCGCGGGTGGCACAAGTCAATGTGGATCTCGATAGTTTCGATCACAACGTCGCCAACGAAGTCATCGACACCGCGCAACAGCCCGAAAGCGGCGCGATGGAAGAAATCGAATATGGCGAATTGGATTCGAGTGATATTTACAAATCGGACATGGTTCTGGTCGCGTTGAAAACAGTTCCGGACAGTTACTTCTACGCCGGCACTCCGCCAAAAAACGCTCCGCGTTCCGACGACCTGATGGACATCATCGAAGCGCTTCCGGTGGCTGAAGTCATCGCGGAATCGATTGTCGACTTCGAACGTCAACAGTCCGGCGGAACCTCCACTGCAACATCGGATTCAGGCCGCATTGTCGGACTCTCTGGCCCGTCAATGGCAGGCAAAGGCCGCGTCGACCTGCAACGCGCACCCGCCACCCCGATGGCAGCCATTCGCATCGGCGAAGGCGAATTCCAGAAACAGACGCTCACCCTGTCCGAATGCGAAGCCGGCGATTGGGAATGGAATTTCGCCTCAACCGGACCGGTGATGGTGGAGGCGTTTGAGGAATAAAATTGGCACGGTTCAAAGGAGCGTGTTTTTAATCGTGCGTGGGAATTTCGGAAAAAGCGCCGATTGCCCAATTTCGCCTGAACGGTCGAAAAAGGTCATCTCACCTTGTCGCCATCTGTTTTTTGCACTTTTAATAAATCGTATATTTTACATTTCAACGTACTATGCCTGTTCGACGCCGGACTCATGACAATATTCCCCCATTCGTTGAGTTCGATCTTGAAGGGCATGTCTTGAAGATACGGACTTTCGATTACTTCAGCCCACGTCATGTTAAATTCTCCCTGGCCCGGTGCTCTCACGTTAGTTCGCTCATTCAAAAGTCAATCGTTCGTTTTTCTCAAAAATTTCCCTTCGCTTTTCTTTAATTCTGCCGCGTATCGGATAGACTTTGCGCTTCGACGAAACCTGTGTTCTCGCGCCACAATTTCGTGTTGGACCAATCGCTTTTGAAACGCGGTGAGCGCGCACGGAGCATCATGCCTAAACGCACAGATATACACAAGATTCTACTTATCGGTTCAGGCCCCATCATCATCGGGCAGGCCTGCGAATTCGACTATTCCGGCACGCAGGCGTGCAAGGCGCTCCGCGAAGAAGGCTATTCCGTTGTGCTGGTCAATTCCAATCCGGCCACGATCATGACCGACCCCGAAATGGCCGACAAGACCTACATTGAACCTGTCACGTGGGAAGCCGTTGCAAAAATCATCGAAATCGAACGCCCAGACGCTATCCTCCCGACGCTCGGCGGTCAGACGGCATTGAACACCGCCATTAATCTGCACAACCAGGGTGTGTTAAAAAAATACAACGTCAAGATGATTGGCGCGGACGTCAAAGCCATTCACAAAGCCGAAGACCGTGAACAGTTCAAACAGGCCATCCGCAAAATCGGCCTGGACCTGCCGAGCAGCGGCACCGCGCACACGCTCGAAGAGGCCATGAATCTGGTCAAGACCATCGGCCTTCCTTGCGTCATTCGCCCTGGCTTCACGATGGGCGGAACCGGAGGCGGCATCGCGTACAACATTGAAGAATTCGAACAGATCGTTCGCCGCGGTTTGATGTACTCGCTGAATTCCGAAGTGCTGGTCGAAGAGTCACTCGAAGGTTGGAAAGAATACGAACTCGAAGTGATGCGCGACTGCAAAGACAACGTCGTGATCATCTGCTCGATCGAAAATTTCGATCCGATGGGCGTCCACACCGGCGACTCCATCACCGTCGCTCCGGCGCAGACTCTCACGGATAAGGAATACCAGCGCATGCGCGACGCGGCGCTCGCGATCATCCGCGAAATCGGCGTCGAGACCGGCGGCAGCAACATCCAATTCGGTGTCAATCCCGAAACAGGACGTCTGATCGTCATCGAAATGAATCCGCGCGTTTCACGCAGTTCGGCGCTTGCCAGCAAAGCCACCGGATTCCCGATCGCGAAGATCGCCGCGAAGCTTGCGGTCGGCTACACGCTTGACGAAATTCCCAACGACATCACGCGCAACACGCCCGCGAGTTTCGAACCGACGATCGATTACTGCGTCGTCAAGATTCCGCGCTTCGCGTTCGAAAAATTCCCGGCTGCCGATCCGACGCTGGGCACACAGATGAAGTCCGTCGGCGAAGTCATGGCGATCGGCCGCACCTTCAAAGAGTCGTTGCAAAAAGCCTTGCGCGGTTTGGAAATCAAACGCTTTGGGATGGGTTGCGACGCGCGCGACAAACGCGACTTGGAACTGTCGCGCGAGGAGATCATGCGGCGCCTCTCGCGCCCCAACGAACACCGCATCTTCGCGACGCGCCTGGCCCTGAAGCAGGGCTTTTCGATGGATGAAGTCTGTTCGCTGACGCGCATCGATCCATGGTTCATCCAGAACATCTCCGAATTGATCGAGCTCGAAACGCGCCTTGAAATCGTCGGAACGTTGGAAAAAGCGAGCGTCGAATTGCTTTGGGAAGCCAAGCAGCACGGCTTCTCCGACGCGCAACTGGCGACGCTGTGGAACTCGAACGAAATGGCTGTTCGCACGTATCGCAAAGGGAAAGGTGTCATCCCCGGCTTCAAATTGGTCGACACGTGCGCTGCTGAATTCGAAGCGTACACGCCGTACTATTACTCCTCGTACGACGGTGAAGACGAATGCAAGCCGCGTCTCACCGACAAGAAAAAAATCATGATCCTCGGCGGCGGGCCCA
>JANXLS010001187.1 GCA_025355035.1 Planctomycetota bacterium
CTGGCAGAGAAGCTATTGGAAGAAATGCTGCTCACGCAAGAGCGCAACCGCAGCGCACGAGAATCGCACTGCCGACGACGTGTGAAAGAGTTGAAGAACAAAGGTATTTCATGCAAGGAACTGCTTTGCTGTGATGTCGAAATTTCGTTGTAGTGTTAGCAGCCCGTTGAAAAAGGCTCGCATGGAAAAATCCGGCGCTTTTTGTCCGGCTCTTCGTTGCGAGCTTCAAGCGATATCTCCTCTGATAGCGCTTGAAGCTCGACGCCTCGATCCGAACAAAAATCGCTCGGCTTTTTCCATGCGCCCCCTTTTTCAACGGGCTGTTACGTCATAATTATTTTGCGCGAAGGTTCATTTTTAAATAAACGCACTGCCAAAGATCTGAATGAATACACTTCAACAATTTTGCAAATCGGAATGGATTCGAGACTCGATCCGATTTACGATGATGAAAAGGTCCTAGCAGGGTAATGAAAAACTATTTTGGTCGAAATTCGGCGCTTTTTGTCCGGCTCTTCGTTGCGAACTCCAAGCGTTATCTCCTATGATAGCGCTTGGAGTTTGCGCCTCGATCCGAACAAAAATCGCTCGAATTTCGCCTGAAGCCAGTTTTTCAGCATCCTGCTAGTGGTCCGTTTACGCATCGTTTAAGAACCTAAAAATACTTTTTAAAAGACCGAATTAGACATGAATAAGCCCGAAACCGCAGCGTCAAACTTTCGAAGCGACGAAGCGCATTTGACCGTCCGCCCCGCCGAAGCGCCTCAGGTTCGCGGCGGTGATGATTTGGAGGATGCGCGATGGGTGGAACAGGCGCTGGACGGAGACAGTCAGGCGTTTGAAAAGTTATTCACGAAACACCGGCAGCGCGTTTTTGGTGTGGCGTGGCGGTTACTTCGGGACGAAGACAAAGCATTGGATGTTGTTCAAGACGCGTTCGTCAAAGCGTATGAACAGCTTGAAAAATTGCGCGGCGACTCGCGATTTTTTCCGTGGATTCGGCGCATCGCGATCAATCTTTCGATCGATCGGTTGCGCCATTCCAAACGCGGCGTCGAGGTCTCGTTGGACGAACACCGGGTCGGGGGCGGTGAAGAATCCGGCGGAGTAACAGTCGTCAAAAGCAGTATCGAGAGTCCGTCGCGGCGAGCCGAACTGACCGAATTCAACGCCGCATTCGGCGTAGCGATCCAGAAATTGTCCGAAGCGCACCGAACTGTTTTCATGCTCCACGCCGCTGAAGGCCTGTCGTACAAAGAGATCGCGGAGCAGTTGGATTGCAACATAGGTACAGTGATGTCGCGCTTGTTCTACGCACGAAAGCACCTGCAGGAATTGTTGGGACCGCATTTATAACGGAACGAACGGCAGTTCAAAGTTTAAAGTTCAAAGTTGGAACTTCGAACGTGAACAGTTAACTTTGAACTTTCAATTTTGAACTAAAAAAACTGGGGCGAATCGCACGAGCACGGAGTGCGCGACGTACATGGATCGTGGAGCTTGATGATGACGGATGAGGACCTGCTGAAACTGAGCGCCTACGCGGATGGCGAATTGCCCGCGTCTGAGCGCGTCGAGATCGAATCGAGGCTGAATCGCGACCCCGCGTTCGCCCGGACGCTCGCCACGATGAAATCGCTTGACTCCGCTGCACAGAACGAACCGGAGCCACAACGGGACTTTGATTCCGCCATCGCGCGCCTTGAAAAATGCGCCGCGACCGAATCGATTCCCGTGGTCTCCACTGAACGCTTTGCGGCCATGTGGAATAACATCACACTTTCATCCCGCGCACACAACGAAGCTACGCCGAAGATCGATTCGAAGCGCTGGAACGGCGTCTGGACCGGCATCTCCACTCGCACCGCACAGATCAACGACATTCAACCGGCGGAAAAACCGGAGCGCAAGATCGTGAAGGTCCGCACTCTTTCGCAGGTGGGGATCGGGTCACGAGCGTGGATCTGGGCGGTTGGCGCTGGCGTCGCTGCCGCGATTGCGTTGGCGCTTTGGCTACCCGACTCCGCTTCGCACATCACGACCCCGCCCGAAACAGAATCCCCCGTTGCATCAGGCGGATCCATGAGCATTCCGGAAACGCAGGACGAGAACTACGGCGTCCGCATCCGTTTTGTTTCGGGGAACAGCGACCCGGTTGTGAGTCTGTACTACAAATCGCCCGGTGGCAAAAGTGCGCAGGGTTTGTTGAATGGCGACTTGGAGGACGACCAGTAAGGACCGCGAAATTAAGAGCTA
>JANXLS010001220.1 GCA_025355035.1 Planctomycetota bacterium
CCCCCCCCCCCCCCCGCCATCCCCGGAGTCGCCCTCCGGCTCTCAGCGTCTTTGCGTGAGAATAAATGCAAATAAATCGGCCCGAGAATCTCTCCCCGGGCCAACTTTGAACGTTGAACTTTGAACTTTAAAAGTTTTTAAGCGATCAGATCCTTGATCGCCTTGCCTTTGTCGACGACGCGAATCGGGCGACCCTGAGGCGACTGGTTTTCTTTCGTATAATCGACTCCCAACGCTTCGAAAATCGTCGCGTGCAAATCGCCGATGGTCACCGGATTATCCTTCGGTTCCGCTCCCGTCGCATCGCTCGACCCGTAAACCGTTCCGGGCTTTATCCCGCCACCCGCGATGAATGTCGAGAAGCAGCGCGGATAATGATCGCGCCCGTCATTCGCGTTGATCTTCGGCGTCCGTCCGAATTCCCCCGTGCAAATCACCATCGTCCGCTTCAACAATCCCCGCGCATTCAAATCTTCGATCAAGCTTCCCAGCGCCGGGTCCAGCGTGCTCATGTTCTTTTCCATCGCATCGAACACTTTTTGATGGTTGTCCCATCCGCCCAGCGAACATTCCACGAAGCGCACACCGCGTTCGACCAGATGCCGCGCCATCAGCACCGAGCGACCGAAATTGTTATCGCCGTACGCCTTGATCGTCTCCGCCTTCTCGCCCTTGTCGCCCTTCAAATTGAACGCATCGACCGAGTTGGAGTACATCATCTTCACCGCATCGGCGTAGTAGTTCCTGTATTCCTTGATCGAGTTGTCGCGTTCCTGATGCCCGAATTCCTTGTCAACTTCGTTCAGCATGTCCACGCGGCGCTTAAAACGCGCGTCATCGACACCCTTCGGGAAGACAAGATTGCGATCCGGGTTGTTGATATCGCCAATATAGAAGGGTGCGAACTGGCTGCCCAGGAACCCGGCTCCGAACGACGCCTGGCCGACCGACACATACGCAGGAATCTCCGGATTTTTCTTACCCTTCTGCTGCACAACCAACGAACCCAGGCTCGGATGCCCGATACTGGCCAACGGCTTATAGCCCGTGTGCATTTCATACGTCGCGCGTTCGTGCGCGCCTTCCTTGCTCGTCATCGAACGAATCAACGCCGCATGTTTCATGTTGCGCGCAATGTTCGGCATGTGCGCGCCGATCTGGATGCCCGTCGCCGTCGTGCTCGTCGGCTTCGCCGGCCCGCCCGTGGCCTGTCCCGGCTTCGGGTCCCACGTGTCGATGTGGCTGGGCCCGCCCGCAAGCCACAGCAAAATCACTGAATCACATTTGGCCATGTCGCTCGGAGCCGAGAGCACCGTTGTGCGCAGCATGTCCACCAGATTCATGCCCAGGAAGCCCATCGCCCCCGTCTTCATCAACGATCGGCGGCTCAACCCCGACTTGCCGTCGCAGTCCACTACCCCTCTGCTGATTCCAGTCGCTAGCGGTCGATTCATGGCCTGACTCCTTATGACTGCGGTTCAAAGTTCAAAGTTCACGGACATATACCAGACTCGCGCTACGCGCGGTTTCACTAGCGTACATATGTAAATTCGCGGGAATTCAACAACGCCCAGTACATGTCTTCCAGCCACTCTTTTGTCGGAGCATTCGCGCGCAAATGGCTCACAACCGATGACGCTTCGTACGACGACGGATTGCGCGTCAATACCGCAAGAAACAATTCCTGCGTCGCTGCCATCGGATTCAGCTTCGCATCCAAGATCTGCTTCACGACGGACGACGATTTCACCATGCCGTCAACGCGGTCCCCGTTCATCATCTCCAACGCTTGTGTAATGGATCCCGCTTCGTCGCGTTTGCAAACCGTGCCCGACCGATCCGGCTGGTTGAACGCCGCCATGAACGACGACGATTGCGCGGGCGTCGGAAGATCCGCAGCCCACTGGATCCCTTTGCTGGCTTTGTTGCCGGCCATCGCGTCCATAATTTTGTTTTGAATCACTTCCTTGCCCATACCCATTCCGTACACAGCCGCTTCGGTCAGCCCATTGACTTTCCCCGTCGCAACCAGCAGCGAATCGAACGTCTGTTCCGCGGTCATCCGGCGCAGTCGGAAGTGCGAGAACAACGACGCGTCGCTGCGGTTACTGGAGTTCGGTATCGACGACCGTTGATACGTGCTCGACATCGCGATCAATTCAATCATGTGCTTGTTGTCGTACTTCGACGCGATGAATTCGTCCGTCAGGAATTCAAGCAATTCCGGATTCGATGCCGGATTCTTATCGCGGAAATCATCCACAGGATCAACGATCCCGCGCCCAAACATGTGCGCCCAAATCCGGTTGACCTGCACAGCTGCAAAACGGCGGTTGCTGACGACGTATTCGGCCAGAGCGACGCGGCGCGACCCCGAGCCTTTCGAGGCCTGCGTCGGATTCCACGGGAATTTCGCTTCCATGATCTCCCCGGCACCCTTGCCATTCTTCACTTTGTCGTCGCCTTCCACCGGCATCCGATATTCCCCGTTCGCCGTCTCCCCAACTTTTCGCACGCCGCCTTGCAACAGCAATTGCGTCATCACCAGCATCTCGGCCGGCGATAGTTTGTCTTGAAGTTCCTTCATGATCGTTCCGCCACGTTGCAACAGGCGCAGATTGTCCATCATGCTCATCATGCCCGACATACCATTAGGACCCGCATTGGCGATATCGACACCCTTTTTGAAATTCTTCTTCTCTTCCGCAAGCTTCTCGTGCGCTTCCTTGAAATGCGGTTCCAGAATCGGTTTCGCCGCAGCAGGCAAACGGCGGCTGCTCTCAACTTTCACCAACGTCGCCCACGGATCGATCGTCACGTTGGTCCGGCCAAAGAACGCCATTAGCGAATGGAAATCCGTCTGCGTCCACTTGTCGAACGGATGATCGTGGCACTGAGCGCACGCCATGCGCGTCCCCATGAAAACGGTCGCTACGTTGTTCACCGATTCCGCTTTATCCAACTGCATGCCCATGCCCGCGTCGCGCAGATAGAAGTTGACCGCGCCATCTTCCTCCGCAATACCAACCGCTTCGATCAGCGATTTCACAAACACGTCGTACGGCACATTCTTCGCCAACGATTCCTGAATAAAGTCGCGATACGATCCCCGTTCAGTCCCTTCCTGCGGACGCGAATTGCTGTGCTCGCGCAACAGATCGCTCCACATCACCGACCAATGCGTCGCGTATCGCTCATTCTTCAACAAGCGATCCACCAACTTCATTCGACGATCAGCCGGACGATCCAACAAATAGGTTTTGACCTCGGAAAGCGGAGGAACGGTGCCACAAATATCGAGGTACAAGCGGCGCAAAAATTCTTCATCCGTGCACGAGACGGACGGTTCGATTTTTTCAGATTGAAGTTTGGCGAGTACAAATTTATCGATTGGGTTCTTAATCGGAAACGTCGCCGTTCCGCGCACATCCGACTCCGCGTTGACAACATTCAACTTCGCATGCCACAGACACACCGCGCTCATTATAGAGCAAAATCCAGCCCACCCCAGCAGCGACGCCAGCAATTTAACGCGCGACTTTTTCATGGCATCCAGTCCCCGTGCAGCAGCGGACGCAAGGCCCGCTCGTATGTTTAAATATCCCGCAGTCCGACGTATTTCACAACAATTTCAAATAAAAAGTGTCGTATTATCCGCCATCCATCCAACCCACGCAACATTGCTACACATCGAATGCCAAAAACGCTTTTTCGAAGCGCAGAGTGAAGTGCGGCGTGGGGGTTGTTCAATCATCTTGATCCAAAGGGTGCTGCAATCAGATGCTGCACTTGTCGGGCGGCACAGCCCACCGGGCGGCGTAGGGGGAGTTTTTAGTCGCTGCGCACGGAACCGCTTTCGAGCCCGAACAGTAACGGCGGTGCTAGCCCGCATTTCTCACCGATGCGCCCATTTCCTTTTTTTGTCGAACCGAATCGAAA
>JANXLS010001252.1 GCA_025355035.1 Planctomycetota bacterium
CCGGAGAAACTGAAAGCATGGAAATGTGCGGATTACACGCGCCGGCTTTTCATCAAAGTTGAAGCTCCGGGCGAAGCGGGTGGCGCGGGGTTGCATGGCGAAACGATGTATGCGAGCGTTTCGCTGCCGTTGAAACTGACCGGTGAAGGAACAGCGGTGCGCTCGGAACCGATCGCGCTTTTGGGTGAAAACGGAGTGGTTCAACAGGTGGCTTCCCGCGTGAACGTGGGCGGATCGGATGCGGAAATCATCTTCGCGACGTACCCGGGGATGCGCCAATTTTGTCTCTATTACGGATCGAGCAAGGCGCCCAGTGACGTCAGCGCGCTGAGTCTCAAAGCGGTGCCGTTGCAGGTCCATTTGCGCGGAATGTCCGCCGATGCTGCGTTCAAGGCGACGCCGGGAAATCCGCTCACGCTGGCGCGATTTCAAAAAATGGAAGAGAGCACGGGTGCGCCGATTCCACCGCCGCGCATGCCGACCAACCCCGATATCCGACCGGAAATTCAGCCCAATATCGACGACGCGGAGTGCCCGTATTTCGGAATCGACTACACGATTTTCGACGTGATCAAGTCTGTCGCAAGCGTCTCCAATCCACAGAATTACGCGGCGCTGTATGAAGGTTTTTTGCGTTGTCCAGTGACGGGTAAATACAAATTCGCGATCGATACGCCGGGTGTGGCGCATCTGGTGATTGATGGCGTCGCGGTTCTCGCGGGGGAGACACCGGACGAGCATCGCGAGCCGTTTGCGCTCTCTAAAGTGATTGATTTGAACGAAGGTGTGCATCGCGTTGTGGTGCATTATGCGGAAGCGAACGCGGGGGGTGATCGTTCGGGTAAGCGAACGAACGCGGATCTGCACCGCTTTGGGCTTCGTCTGCATTGGCAACCGCCGTTTGCGAGCGGATTGATGTGCGTTCCGCCGATGGCATTCTTGCGATACTTGCCGGGAGTCGTCGTGGGTAGTGAAGTGGCGCCGGGAACCTCAGCGCCCTTCGTTTATGTTGAAACACTGGGGCACGTTCGCGTCGCCAACCAAAAAGGCGAAAGCGCAACGCGGGAATGGGTGCTCGTCAATGCCAGGGCGATTGGCGCGCCGGCGGATGGAAAACTGCGGATCGGTGCGCCAGGGATGCAGGATGCGGTCTCGGTAACGGATCCGCGAAACGTGTGTGCATGGGTACCGGCGGGTGCGCCGGTCAGTTTCAGTACGGGTGGTCCGAACGCCGTACGCATCGTTTCCTGGCCGACGTTGAAGACGGGGTTAAAGGAATCAATCGAGCGCGAAGTGATGGATCTCGAAGCCGAATTGCTGGTCAAATCGGCTCCGGAGTTTTTGTATCCCAACGAATCGGGGCATATTCATGTCGAAACGGTTCTAACTCCCAAGCCGGTGATCATTCATAAAACGCGATTCGATGTGAAGGATTTGGTGGGCTGGGAGCTCCTTCCGCCGCTGCCGCGCCCGATGGCGGAATACACGTTGTATTTCGATCAGCCAGGAGCGGCGACTGAAACGCTGGCGGCGACGCCGGATGAAAGCGCACGGAAGAAGCTGCGCGTTTCATTTCCGACCAATTTAAATGTGGCGATGACC
>JANXLS010001290.1 GCA_025355035.1 Planctomycetota bacterium
CACGGCGGTCGTCAAAACCAAGGGCAACCCGGACCGCCACATCGTTTTGCGCGGCGGTGGCGGGAAGACAAACTACAGTGTGGCCGACATCGCGAAGGCGGCGGAAAAAGTTCTCGCGATGGGAATCAAGCGCCCGGTGATGGTCGATTGTTCACACGGGAACACGAACAAAGATTACACGCTGCAAGGCCATGTCTGCTCCGAAGTCATCAAGCAGGCGAAGGCCGGCCAAAAGGCCATCATGGGCGTGATGATGGAGAGCAATCTCATGCCGGGCAACCAGAAGTGGAAGGAAGACGGTTCGCTGAAACTCGACTACGGCATCTCGATAACCGACGCCTGTATTGGCTGGGACGAGACGAAGAGCCTGCTGCTCGAAGCGGCAGACGCGGTTCGCAGCGCGTAACGACGACTATTGTTTCCCCTCGCCCCTTGCGGGAGAGGGGTGAGGGGTAACATCGCGGAGCGATATGAATCCAGTCGTGGAGGTCCTGCTCGGCACCGTTGCGGTGGTCGGCTGCATACTGGCGTTTCGTTTGCACGCGTTTCTGGCGTTGCTCGTCGGCGCGCTGCTGGTCGCGAGCCTCACGACGACGCCGCAGCTTGAAGCTTACGCGGCGAAAAAACATATGCCCGCAAAGGAAGCGACGGAGTTCGCGCAATCGTCCGTCGGCAAACGCATCACGACGGAGTTCGGCGATGCGTGTGGGAAGCTCGGCATACTGATTGCGCTCGCGTCCATCGTTGGGAAGTGCATGATGGACAGCGGCGCGGCGGACCGAATTGTTCGATCGATCACGCGCGTCGTCGGCGAAGCGCGAGCTCCGCTCGCATTTTTACTGAGCGGATTTGTCCTCAGTATTCCCGTCTTTTTCGACACCGTCTTCCTTTTAATGGTGCCGCTGTGCAAAGCCATGTGGATGCGCACGCGCAAGAATTACGCGCTCTATTTTCTCGCCGTCATTGCCACGGGCAGCATGAATCACTCGCTCTTTCCACTGACCCCCGGCCCGCTCTACCTCGCCCAACATCTAAAGGTCGATATGGGGCTGATGATGCTGATGGGAACGATCGTCGGCACTGCTTCGGCGAGCGCTGGGATGGCGTACGCGGTGTGGATCGACCGACGATTGAATCTGCCTGTGCGCGAATCGCTTCAAGCGCCGCTCGCGGAATTGGAAGCGATCAGCAAGTTGGACGAAAGCAATCTGCCGCCCCTCTGGCTTTCATTGCTCCCCGTCTTGCTTCCGGTGTGTCTGATCGGAGGAAACACGCTGCTGAAATTGAAGTACGCCGCGACGGACATCGCCACAATGACCCGCTCCGGGCAGCAGGCAATAGCGGCATTGAAATGGTTCGGCGATCCCAACATTGCGTTGATGCTCTCGGCCGGAATTGCGATTATTTTGATGACCACGGTCAAGCGCGCCAATAAACCTGTCCTCAACGATGCCATGCGCGCAGCGCTCGCGGACGGCGGACAGATTCTGTTGATCATCGCTGCGGGAGCTGCGTTCGGGGGAGCGTTGCAGCAGACCGGCATCGGCCAGGTCATCGAAGGTGCGATCGCCGGGCGCGGGGCCTATGTGCTGCCAATCGCGTTTCTCGTTACGGTGTTCGTGCGCGGCGCTCAAGGTTCCGCGACGGTTGCGATGATCACCGCCGCCGGAATGTTCGCCGGGATGGCAACGAAAGAGCAACTCGGCTTCCATCCCGTTTATCTTGCACTCGTGATCGGCTGCGGATCGAAACCGCTTTCATGGATGAACGACAGTGGATTCTGGGTGATTGGAAAAATGAGTGGCATGACCGAAAAAGAAACGCTGAAGACATTCACAACGCAGATTTCGATCGAAGGGACCGTCGGAATGCTCGTCGTACTTCTATTGTCTCGAGTGCTGCCTATGGCTTGAACGGCCTATTTATCATTTGATATAAGATTTGATATGTGTGATTTTAAGGCGCGCGCACGTCGGTGCCGATCAATGACAAATGTCAAATCACAAATGACAAATGGTCGTTCATCCGTTATGGATTCAGACTCAATTCCGAAATTCAAGTGGAGCATCGATGCTTAAAGACATGAAGTGGTGGGGTTGGGGCGATCCGGCGTATGCGTTTCCGTTGGATGAAAAGCCGCTGTTGTGGCCGTTCATTCAAAAAACGCTGGGGTTGAGCGACTCGTGCCGCAAAACGCCGCCGATTGATCGCGCGCAAGTTCGCTTGCCAGAGCAAAAAACGAACGCCGGATTCGTGCAGGCGATCAACGGGTTTCTGAAGCCAACCCAAATCGCAATCGACGACGAACAGCGTTTGATTCACACATACGGCAAGAGTTTCCCCGACCTCTTCCGAGTGCGAAAAGGTATCGTGGACAACGCGCCCGATATGGTGCTCTTCGCTGAGTGCCATGTGGAAGTCGAAAAAATTGTTCAAGCTGCGAAACAGTTCAACATCCGTCTCGTGCCGTTCGGCGGGGGAACGAACATTGTCGGCGGCGTCGAACATCTCGACCATTCGCAGATGCGCGTGACGCTCGACATGCGCCGCATGAGCCGAGTGCTGGGAATCGACGAAGGTTCGTCGACGGCTTCGATTGAAGCAGGCTCGCCCGGACCGAAACTCGAAGAGGATTTGAACGCGCTCGGCTACTCGCTCGGACACATGCCCGATTCATTCGAATTCGCAACGCTCGGCGGCTGGCTCGCGACGCGCTCGGCCGGAATGCAATCCGACGCGTATGGCAAAATCGAAGACATGGTCGTCGCGATGAAAATGGTCAGCCCGATGGGCACGATCGAAACGAAGTTGACGCCGAAATCGTCGGCAGGTCCGGACATTGATCAAATCATCTGCGGCTCCGAAGGAACGCTCGGCGTGATCACCGAAGCGACGATGAAAGTGCATCCCGTTCCGCCGGTCAAGGACTATCACGGCGTCCTCTTCCGCGATTTCGAATCCGGCTCCGAAGCGATTCACGAAGCGATCAGCCGCAACGCGTCGCCGACGATGTTTCGCTTGCAGGACATCGCCGAAACGGGCCTCGCGTTCAGCATGAAAAAGCCGTCCACCGGCTTCACGAAAATGATCGAAACGCAGTACAAGAAATATCTAAAATCAAAGGGGTTCGCTACGCCGTGTCTGATGATGATCGGATTCGAAGGCGACGCCGATCATGCTGCCGACATGCGCCGAAAAGTGCTGCCGATCGTCAAGAATCGCGGCGGCCATCATCTCGGCAACAGCGTCGGGAAAACGTTCCAGAAAAACAAATTCGCCGTGCCTTATTTGCGCGATATTTTGATGAATCATGGCTGCATGGTGGACGTCGCCGAGACCGCTGCGGTCTGGTCCAAACTCATGCCGCTGTACAGAGCAGCGCGCGATACGATTCAGGCTCAGTTCAAAAAGGAAGGTTACCCCGGCTACATCGGTTGCCACATTTCGCATTCCTACGTCGACGGCGCATCGCTCTACTTCACCTTCGCCGCGCAACAGATCGAAGGCAAGGAACTCGAACAGTACTACCGATTCAAACGGTTGATCACCGAAACGTTCATGCAGAATGGAGGAACGTTGACGCACCATCACGCGGTCGGTTACGAACACCGCCCGTGGATGGAACGCGAAGTCACGCGCCCGGGATTGACGCTGTTGCGCGGATTAAAATCGACGCTCGATCCCAGCGGCATCATGAACCCCGGCAAACTCGTCCCACCCGAAGACAAGGACTCGAATTCGCCGACGCCAGCGACGACTGTGCCGTTTGAATAGAATTGGCGAGCCGAAATCGATTCGGCTCATCCCGCGCTTCCGTTAATGGAGTCGAACGGATTTCGACTCTACAATAAGTTCTCATCTAAGGAAATTCGAGCCATGAGCACCGGCCCTGTATCAACGTTTATCCGTCAGCACTTCCGCCACTTCAACGCCGCGTCGTTGGTCGATGCCGCTGAAGGCTACCGCACGCTGATCGATAACGGCGGGGTGATGATGATGACGATCGCCGGTGCGATGAGCACGGCGGAACTCGGTCTCTCGCTCGCCGAAATGATTCGCGCCGGGAAGGTCCACGCGATTGCCTGCACGGGCGCGAATCTCGAAGAAGACGTCTTCAATCTTGTCGCGCACGATTTCTACCATCGAGTCCCCAACTACCGCGACCTCACGCCCGCCGACGAACAGGCGTTGCTTGATCGCCACATGAATCGCGTGACCGACACCTGCATTCCCGAAGCCGAAGCGATGCGCCGGATCGAAAGTTTTATTCTCGCCGAATGGCAAGCTGCCGACCGCGAAGGCCGTCCGATGTTTCCGCACGAATTTTTTTATCGCATCCTGAAAAACCCAACGCTTCAGGCCAGTTTTCAAATCGATCGTAAGAACAGCTGGCTCTTCGCCGCAATGGAGAAGAATCTGCCGATTTTTGTGCCGGGATGGGAAGACAGCACGCTCGGAAACATGTACGCCGGGCATTGCATTTCCGGAGACATTAAAAATGTCCACACTGTCCGCACCGGAATCGAATACATGACCGAACTCGCCGCGTGGTATACGCGCGAGAGCCGGTGCCCGATCGGATTTTTTCAAATCGGCGGCGGCATCGCGGGCGATTTCACGATCTGCGTCGTGCCCATGCTGCATCAGGATTTGCAGCGCACGAATGTCCCGGTGTGGGCGTATTTCTGTCAGATCAGCGATTCGACGACGTCGTATGGATCGTACTCCGGTGCGGTACCCAACGAAAAAATCACGTGGGGAAAACTGAGCGCTTCGACGCCGAAGTTCATCGTCGAATCCGATGCGTCGATTGTCGCGCCGCTGATTTTTGCGTACATCTTGAACTGGTAATCTGCCGAAACCTTTCCCATGCTGCTTGAAAAAGTGAGCCACCCGCTCGGCCCGGTGTACTACGTCTCCCCGCAACTGCGGGAGACCGGAGTGCCTCACGCATTCAGCACCCGCATCGGCGGGAAAAGTTCCGGTCCGTTCGATTCGTTGAATCTCGGCAATCCTGGCGGAGACATCCGCGACGATCGCGAACGAATTCTCGACAATTATCGATTGCTCGAAACGGCCGCCGGTTTCGGCGAACGTGAACGAGTCTGGTTGCATCAAATACACAGTCCTGTTATCGCGGGCGTTTCACGCGATACGCCGCACGACAATTCCTCCCAAGGCGATGCTCTGACCACGCGCGATTCAGAGTTCACGCTGAGCGTTCGCGTCGCCGATTGCTGTCCCGTGCTGCTCGCGACCGACGACGGAAAACGAGTCGCCGCAATTCATTCCGGCTGGCGCGGGACCGTCGCCGATGTTACGCGAGTCGCGTTGAATGATCTGTTGAAATCCGAGGGAAACGAGACTCCAATTTCTCCGAAAAATATCCTGGCCGCAATCGGTCCGTGCATTGGATTCGATGCTTTTGAAATTGGTCCGGAAGTGATCGCAGAATTTGAACGCGCCTTTGGAGTGCTCGCTCCGGTTCGAAAACATTCGAATGGAAAAGGTCATGCCGACATCCGGGCAAGCATTCGTCTCGCGCTGCTGAAAGCTGGCGTACCTGAACGAAACATCGACACGACAGAAACGTGCACTCATCGCGACGCTGCGGAATTCTACTCGCATCGCCGGGAGAACGGCGTCAC
>JANXLS010001297.1 GCA_025355035.1 Planctomycetota bacterium
CTTCTTCTGAAACAAATCGCTGATCTCATGGCGCGTCAGATGCATCGACGGAAAGACAATGTGGTAGGGCGCCTCCTGGCGCAACTGGACAATCAACTCGCCGAGATCGGATTCGACGACGCGAATGTGTTCCTTTTCGAGCGCCTGGCCGAGGTGAATTTCTTCGCCGGTCATCGTCTTGGATTTGACGATCGATTTGACGTTGTGGCGTTTGGCGACGTCGAGGATGTAGCTGCGCGCTTCGTCGGCGTTGCTGGCCCAGAAGACTTTCGCTCCGTTGGCTTCCGCGTTGTCGGCGAATTCGACGAGGTAGCGATCCAGGTGATTGATTGCTTCCCACTTCACTTCGGCGGCGGTCTGCCGGGCGTGCTGCCAGTCCTGGAACTGGGCTTTTTTTTCGTCGCGTTTGACGAGGTAGCCTTTGAGCGCGTTCTGGATCAGCGTTCGGTGCCGCAGGTCGGCTGTGACGCGTTTGGCGTCGGTCAAGAAATTGGAAACGGTCGAGTTCATAAATTCCAGTCCTGAGTGCCGATTGCAGAGTGCCGGTAGCCGAGGAAAAGCGAAACTGCCCATCCCCGGCACTGAGCAATCCACATTCGACCTTATTTTTGAGCGAGCACTTCCGCGAGGTGGAGGCTTTTGACGGGCTTGCCCTGGTGGTCAAGAACGCCTTGGATTTGCATCAGGCAACTGGAATCGTTTGAGACGACGTAGTCGGCTCCAGTGGCGCAGATCGATGCGCATTTCACTTCGCCCATCGAGGTGGAAATCATGGGGAACTTTACGGCGAATGTGCCGCCGAAACCGCAGCAGGTTTCGGCTTCGGACATTTCAACGAGCGTCAGATCGCGGACGTTGTTGAGCAATTGGCGGGCTGGTTTTTTGATGCCCAATTCGCGCAGTCCGTGGCAGCCGTCGTGGAAGGTGACGGTCGCCGGAAAGCGTGCGCCGACATCGGTGACGCCGCATTTCGTGACGAGGAATTCGGAGAACTCGAAGGTTTTGGCGGCGACGTTGCGCGCGAGTTGTTCTTCTTTGCGGTCCTTGAAGAGTTCGGGAGAGAAGACCCGCATCATAGAGACGCAAGAACCCGAACCGCCGACGATGACTTCAGCGTCGCTGAATTGTTCGAGCGCCTGGCACGCGACGGGGCGGGCTTCGTCCCAAAAACCGGAGTTGAACGGGGGTTGGCCGCAGCACGTGAATTCTTCGGGGAAGAGCACCGTGTGGCCGAGGCGTTCGAGGACGGTGACCATCGCCATGGCGGCTTTGGGGTAGAATTGGTTGACGAAACAGGGGACCATTAATGTGACGCGCATCGACGTGCTATACCTCTTTTTGGTACAAATCGGAAACGAATAAACCACGCGGGTAGTTTCGTCGCGGGGGGATTAAATCGCAACTGCAAATGGGGGCGGAGGCGTGGAACAGCGAACGGCTGTTTAACATCGAATAACGCGAATTCGCGCGAAAACGGCGCGAATAGGGTTGGGGGAAATGAGAGACGTTGCAAGCACTCGGCCAAGGGGTACGAGTGCTGCCCCTTTCTGGCGGGTGCGGTTCTTGTGATATTATTTTTTGGGGGCGCCGTCGTCGTCGACGAGACCGAGGGCCCATTTGATGCCGCCGTAGAGATGCTGTTGGAATTTGTCGTCTTTCCACGTCGCGTCGGCTTGGCCTAGCGCGGTGTAGAAGACTCGGCCGGTGCCGAATTCTTTGGTCCAGGCAACGGCGTAGTCTTTGTCTTCGCGGCAGCCGCGTTCGAAGAAACTTTTGTTTTCGACTTTCGGGCGCGTGTCGTTGCTTGGATCGAGCGCGATCACGGTGTGGACGGCGTCGTGGTTCCACTTTTTGAATTGATAGATTTCGTCGGTGAAATCGAACTTGGTCATGTAGGTGGCGCTGGCGGGATGCTTGCGGTCTTTGATGCGCAACGTGACGGGTTCGTTGTAGGCCTGGCCTTCGTATTCGCAGCCGATCATTTCGCTGTAGGGCTTGAAATCGTGGAGCGTGTCGGCGGCTCCGTGGACGCCGACGAAACCTTTGCCGCTCTTGAGCCACGCCATGAACGCGTCTTTGTCGGGGATTGGGAGTTCGCCGGAGGTGTTGAGGAAGAGGACGGCGTCATACTTCTTCAATTCGTCGGCAGAGAATTTCTTGGCGAAATCGGCTTTGACTTTTTCGAGCCACTTTTCGTCCTGCGCTTTGTCGGTCGGTCGCGCGCCGGGTTGTTTGATGAAATCAACGACGAAGGCTCCGGTGCGTTGCGCGATGTCTTGGACGGTGTGTTCGGCCTGTTGGTTCGACGCGGTTTTGGCTCCGAGCGCGACGCTGACGACGAGGAGCTTTTTCTTGCCGGCGGTGTTTTCGACGACGGCTTCCTTCGGGGTGTTGGGCGGATAGAGGTTGAGTTCGTGAATCGACCAGAACGTGCCGGGCTGCTTTCCGTTTTGAGTGATGCGCAAGAACTTTGTTTTGATCGGCTTGACTTCAATTTCCGTCACGGATGGGGTGCCTTTGCCTTGCGCGATCGGTTTCCCCCAATCTTTGCCGTCCATGGATGCTTCGACTTTGTACTCGCGTGGGAAGTCGTTGGCGGAGTGCGTGAAATTCAGATTGATGCTTCCGATTTCGGTGGCTTCCGGCAGTTCGATCATGAACCACATGCCGGGAACTTGAGCGGTTTTGGAATCCCAGCGCGTTTCGGCGTCGCCGTCGACTGCATTCTTCGCACCTTCCTTATTGTGGCTTGCGGAGAGTTTCCAATCCTTGCGCTGTAACGTTTTGGGCTGGAATTTGGCGAGTTCGTCTGTGGTCCACGGCTTGGGTTGGGCTTTGTCGTCGAGGCGGCTGGAGCCTTCCTGACGCGCTCGGGCGACATCGGCCCAACTGACCATCGAGCCGTGATTGCCGAAACTGTTGCGGACATACGATGCCACGTCGGCGATCCATTCGTCGTCGTTGGTGGCCATCGAGACCATTTGAGCGTCGTATGTTTTTCCAGCGACAGGGCCGCTGAGGCCGCTCATCAGGACGCGGAGCATGCTGTCGCGATCGAAGACGGTCGTCGAGCCGGAAAGCGGCGGGGCGATGGTGGTGCCGGTGGCTTTGCCGGAGAGGACGAGGCCGGCCGGGGCGGAGTCTTTCGACATGCCTTTGCCGTCGAAACCGTGGCAGGAGTAGCAGAGCTCCTGGAAGACTTGTGCGCCGTGATTCAAGCGCGCGATTTCCTGTTTGTTGAAACGTTTTGCGTCAAACGACGGGCCGCTATTGAGCATCTTCAGGCCGATCTTTTTGACGCCTTCGAACTTTGTTTCGGCGATGGTCTGCGTGGCGATCTTGGGGAAGTCGGACCACTTTTCGTATTTGGCGGTGAGGAGCGATTGGAGTACGACGCCGGGGTCGGCATCTTTGATGAGCGGCTTGATGGCTTCGGCGATGGTCTTGTCGCCTTTGTTGTAGATGGCTTCGCTGACGCGGATGGCGGTGGCGCGCATCTTTGGATCGGCGTCTTTCATCAGGGCAACGATGTAGTCTTTGTCGATGGCATCAAGTCCTTCGAGGGTCCAGAGCGCATGGAGTCGGGCGAACTGGCTCTTGCTGGATTTGATTAATTCCTGCAGCGCGGGGACGACGGACTTGTCGCCTTTGACGACGAGCAATTTTTGCGCGGTGTCGCGCCACCAGCCGTTGGGGTGTTCAAGATGGGTTACGAGTTGTGCAGGCGTTTCGTCGAGCATGTGGGGCTGGGGGCCGGCTTGGAAATCCTTGTGGACGAGGCGCCAGATGCGACCGCGGCCGGCGTTTTTATCGAGGTTGTATTGCTTGACGACTTTGCGGAGATAGCTGCCTTCTTTGACCCAATTGCCTTCCTGAATGATGCCGCGGTACATGTCAACGATGTAGAGGCAGCCATCGGGGCCGTTGGTGATGTTGATGGGGCGGAAGTTGGGGTCGGTCGAGAGGATCCATTCCTTCTTGTCGTAGATGTTGTGAATCGTGGTCATGCCTTCGCGGTCTTCGACTTTGGCGCGGCGGATCAAGCGTCCGACGGGTTCGCAGATCAAAGCGTCGCCCTGCAAATCGGCGGGGAGGCGATCACAACGGACGATTTCATTTCCGCAGGAAGCGGTCATGTGATTGAGCGTGTTTTCAGGAACGCGATGGCGACCGTGGCCGCCTTGCACGTCGCCCAATCCGACGATCGGCCAGACTTCGAGAAAGTCGGCGGGCTGCTGATCGGGGAGTTCGATACCGGCGTAGAGAATCGGCACTTGGAAATTGACAAAGCCGCGTTCGCCGCCGGCGTTGGAGAACCACATCTTGCCGAAATTGTCCTGCGCGCAGCCCCACTGGCCACCGTTGCCGGCGGTCGGTTCTTTGAGCGGGTCTTTGCCGGTGCCGGTGTAGCGGAGACGGTAGGCGTTGTAGGTCTGGTACATCCAGTTGTCCATGCACCAGATCAAACCGCTCTGCTGATGTTCGAGATTGCCGCCGCGCGGACCGCCGGCGTACCAGAGGTCTTTCTTGTCTGCGACGCCATTGCCTTTGGTGTCTTTGTAGACATAGATGTCGTTAGTGTTCGTTTCGTTAATCAAGACGCGGTCATCAAGCGGCAGGATCATGCGGGGGAGGAGCATTTTGTCGAAATAGATGGTGTGCTTGTCGAAGACGCCGTCGCCTTTAGTGGTTTCGTGACGGGAAACGCAGCCGACGGGTTCGAGTTCCTTGGAGCCGTCGATGTCCTGCATGTAGCTGCGGAATTCGGCGACGTACATTCGGCCGTTACCGTCGAAGACGCAGACGGTGGGTTCCTTGACGCTGTTTTCGTCGAGGACCAATTCGAGGCGGTAGCCTTCGGGTAGAACGAAAGTCTTCAACTCTTCCGCAGCGGTCAGATAGGGGACGGGCGGTTTGGCTGGGAATTCTTCGACGGGTTTGTCGGCGGGCTTATCCGCGGCGAAAAGCATTCCGAAACAGAAGGACAGGCTGGCGAGCAACGCGGCGAGGAGCGAGCGATTCATTGGGATGCGACCACCTTCTTGGGTTAGCTGAAGCAGAATTCGGATAGGAATCAATACACCGAATCGTCGCAGATCGTAACAAAATAAATCAAATTTTTAATTCACCGAACTCGGTGTGGTTGACTACACCTTGAATTCGGGAATGGGATTGAAAATTATCGAGACTGTTTTGCCGCTCGCGCTATTACTTACAAATATGCGATTTTTAAATTATTCTCAAAAGCAGATTTCCCTATGATATTTTTAAAATTAGCGGTGCATTTCTCGTATTTTTATGAAAAATACCGAATAAATCGTTTGCTAAATTCATCGGGCGCTGGTAAGGTATTTGTTAATAAAGCTCCAAGCAAATCGGCCAATGTGGACGGTGTGTGGCCGAGCTAGGTGAAGTGAAGGAGTTAGCGATGTCGACGGGCAAAGTGAAGTGGTTCAACGATCAAAAGGGTTTCGGGTTCATTACGCCGGACGAAGGCGGCAAGGACTTGTTCTGCCACCACAGCGAAATTCAGGCTGATGGCTACCGTTCGTTGTCGGAAGGCCAAGCAGTTGAGTACGAGGCCATTCAGGACACGAAGGGCCCCAAGGCGACGAAGGTTCGCCCTATAAAGTAAGCAATCAACTTTGTGATTGAAATGCGAAAGGCGTCCTTCGGGACGCCTTTTTTTATAGGGTCGAGTGCTGAGTTCTGAGTATGGAGAAAAGGACTTGTGTGGTTTCGGGTCGGTCTTTTCTTGGACGGATTTTACTGTAAGAAAGAAATTCTGTCGGTTTATCGCATCAATCTCTATTTAAATGGAACTCATCCATGACTCTTTCATTTTCGCTGGTAGCTGTGACTGTGCTTGTGTCGGTGGCGGCGTTCACTTCGGTGAAGGCGGAGGATACGCGCTGTTTTGAGATGCGCATTTATCACGCGGCTGAAGGGAAGTTGGATGCGTTGAACGCTCGCTTCCGCGACCATACGTGCAAGCTGTTTGAAAAACATGGCATGACGAACATCGGCTATTGGATGCCTCTGGAAAATCCGGACCGATTGTTGATCTATGTTCTCGCTTATCCCAATCGCGAGGCGCGCGAAACGTCGTGGAAGGAATTCGCGGCGGACCCAGATTGGGTTGCAGCGAAGAATGCCTCCGAAAAAGACGGCAAGTTGGTCACCAAAGCGGATCAGTACTTCTTCCATGCAACGGATTATTCGCCGGCGATCGCTCCGTCTGCTGGGAAGGAAGTCCGCACTTATGAACTGCGGACATACACCTGCACGCCGAACAATTTGAAGAACATCAATGCGCGATTCCGCGACCACACGGTGAAGCTCTTTGAGAAGCACGGGATGACGAATTTTGCGTATTGGAACCTCGATGAAAAGCAGCCCGCGGCAAAGGCAGGCGAAACGCGGCACGACCCGGCAAACACGCTCATCTACATCCTGGCTCACAAGTCGAAGGAAGCGGGTTTGGCGAGCTTCGATGAATTCCGAAAGGACCCGGATTGGATCGCGGCGAAGGATGCATCGGAAAAGGCGGCGGGCGGATCATTGACGGAGAAAGATGGCGGCGTCGTTTCCGTGTACATGGCTTCGACGGACTATTCGCCCACGAAGTAGTTTCGGTTAAACGTTATATCGATGCACGCAAAAAACAGGACCGCCTTCATTTGCTGTCCTGTTTTTTTGTCGCAGCGGAACTTCGTTTTTTATTGGCCGATGTCGCTCAGCACTTTTCGCAGCGAATCGACGGCAACCTTAAATAGGACCGGACCGGTGAAGCCTTTGAAGACCCCGCTTTCGCTCAAGTGCGGTTCGAAGGACAAATAACCTTTCCAGCCCGACGCGAAGGCATCGCGCAGGATGTCGGGGATTTTTCCGTCGCCCAGGCCCGCGGCTACTTCGCGCTTGTCCGACTTGCGGCAATCTTTGATGTGGAAGTCGAGGACGTATGGCTTCAACTTCTGCCAGGCGGTCAACGGGTCGTCGTCGCTCTGGATGAAATTTGAGAAGTCGAACGCGGCTCGGACGTGCGAAGCGTCGATGTGTTTCAGAACATCCAACTGGCGGTCGGCGGTGTCGCCGTAGAGGTCCTTTTCGTTTTCAATCAGCAGGCTGACGTCGAGTTGTTTGGCAAGATCGGCGAGCGCTTTCATGCGCGTCATAACTTCGCCGCGATACTTTGCCGGGTCTTCGCCTTTTGGGATGAAGAAGGAGAAGACGCGGACTGCTCGCGTTTCGATCATTTTTGCGATCGCGGCGGCGCGTTTCAACCGTTCCAATTCCGGCTCGAATGGGTCGGTGATTTGGATCTTTCCGACGGGCGAACCGATGCACGAAAAGTGAACGTTGCGGTTGTGGAATTGGGATTTGATAAGTTTAATTTGGAAGTCTTCGAGATCCATGACGTTCTTGCCGTTGGCTCCGCGCAAGGCGCAATACTGCAAGCCGTTTTCCAACAGCACGTCGAGTTGGATTTGGATGTCGGACGAAATTTCATCGCCGAAGGCGGACAATCGATAAGGCATGGGAGACACTCCGTAAATGAAATAAAAGGGTCGAGAGATCGTGTTGAAATTCGAGCGTACACTTCGCGGCCATCCCTTCGCGCGGCGGAGCGGTGCGGCTGCTCGTCGGCCCTCTCCTTTTAGGGGAGAGGGGAACAACAACGCTATTCCGAATCGTATTGGATCAGCGAGAAGCAGTCGTATTTTTCGAGCTTCTTTCGGCCGGGGAGGAATGTCAGTTCGATGACGAAGCCTGCTCCGACGACGTTGGCACCGAGTTGTTCGCAGAGTTGGGCGCTTGCAGCCATGGTGCCGCCGGTGGCGAGCAAGTCGTCCACGAGGAGGACGTTTTCACCGGGCTTGATGGCGTCTTCGTGAATCGCCAGGGTGTCGGTGCCGTATTCAAGATCGTAGGTGATGGACTTCGTTTTATGGGGGAGCTTGCCGGGCTTGCGGACGGCGACGAAACCGGCGCCGAGATGGTAGGCGATGGCCGGGCCGAAGATGAAGCCGCGCGCTTCGGCGCTGACGACCTTGTCGATTTTTTTGCCGAAATAATGCACGAACATCGCATCGACTACGTAACGCAGGGCCAGCGGGTCGGCGAGCATCGGCATGATATCGCGGAACATGATTCCCTTTTTGGGATAGTCCGGAACGTTGCGAACCAATTCTTTTAAATTCACGTTGCTCTTCCTCCAAAGATTTGTTACGCAGTATCCATGATAACCCCCGATTATTCAAGCGCCGAGGGCGATGCTTATCACGCGTCGCGGCACGCAGAGTTTTTTGAGAATCCGCTGCTCACGCGCGCAATGGCGGATTTTGTGCGGCTGACGTATTTTTCAGAATTGAAATCAGGGCAGAGCGTGTTGGAAATTGGCGCGGGACTGGGGACGAATCTGCTGGCGATCAAGGATCGTGCCCAAGTTATCGCGGTGGAACCGTCGAAGCTGGCTCGAGAACATTGCCGGTCGATCGGGATTGAGGCGCTGGCGTCGCTTGAAGAATTGCCGATGGGGGCGATGTTTGATTTTGTATTGTTGCGGCATGTTATTGAACACGTTGAAGAGCCGCGCAAGATGCTGCTCGCTGCCAAAGCGTTCCTGGCAGCAGAAGGAAAATTGATTGTGGCGCTGCCCATTGAACCGATCGAAGCGGCCCCGAATCCGAACGACATCGACCACCATTTGTATTCGTGGACGCGGCAGACGATTTATAATTTACTGAACGATTGCGAGTATCGGAACATTGAGACGCGATTAAATTATCGCAACGGGCGAAAACTGCTGCTGCCGATCTACCGCGTGTTCGGAGCGAACGCGTATGCGAAGGCGCTGTTTGTGCTGGGACGCCTTCGCGGGTTAAGCGAGATTGTGGTGGAAGCGAATAAGTAACACACCGAATTTACAGCGCTTCGCGGCCGCGTTCGCCGGTGCGGATGCGGATGGTATCTTCGAGGTTCAGGACGAAGATTTTGCCGTCGCCGATTTTGCCGGCACCGTTTTTTGCAGCGGTCGAGATCGTTTCGACGACTTTGTCGGCCATCGTTGCTTCGCAGGCGATTTCGAGTTTGACTTTGCGGACGAAATTGACGGTGTATTCGTGGCCGCGGTAGACTTCGGTGTGGCCTTTCTGACGACCATAGCCTTGAACGTCGGAAACAGTGACGCCAGAGACGCCAATGCTGGCCAGCGCTTCGCGCACGGCGTCGAGTTTTTGCGGCTGAACGATCGCTACGACGAATCTCATGTGACGCTTCTCCATGTTCCAGGACGGCGATTGGGTCGCCTTTGACCGCGCATTCCATCGGGTTTCAAACGGGTTTCAAATCCGATTCTTGCAAGGCATTCTACTTCAAATGGACGAAAAGTTCAATCCAGCGTATAGTGTAAGTTCGATAAATATGGAACCACCGGAATTGAGCTTGGCGTTTACCCAATCAGGCGGTTTCCAAAAAGGGGTCTGGGATTTTTGAATGAATTGGGAGTGATCCACGTTTACCCCTCACCCCCTAGCCCCTCTCCCCCAAGTGGAGAGGGGGATACGTCGGCGATCGATAGGAGATTTAGAATGTCCAGCAGCATCATTTCCGCAACAGCTCGTAAAATCAAAGCATTTCATCCGTCCAAATTTAACACGGTCGTGGGCCTGGATGGGTTCGTTGACAACATCATTGATGTGGTCGACAAGCGCAACGATGCCGTCACGTATTCGCGCGTTGACACCATCGCGCTGCTGGGCGAGCGCATTTCGCGCGCGGCGGGGTTGTCGAGCAATCTTGAGCTGGTTGTGCGACAGCAGAAGCTGGGCGGGAACGGACCGATCATGGCGAATGCGCTGATCGAAAACGGTCTGAACGTGACTTATATCGGAAATCTCGGCCACCCAGTTCCGCATGCTGTGTTCTCGGACATGGCGGCAAAATGCAAGGCGTGTTATTCGCTGTGCGAGCCGGGCGTAACGGATGCGTTGGAATTCCGCGACGGCAAGATCATGCTGGGAAAACATCAGACACTGAAGGACGTTCATTACGCGCGGATGCTGGAAGTCGTTGGGATTGAGAAGTTGAAAGGATTGTGGCAGAACTCGAATTTGATCGCGTTGACGAACTGGACGATGCTGCCGCACCAGACGGATATTTGGAAGAATCTGTTGAAAGACATGGCGGGTGTGAAGGCTCCGGAAGGGGCGATTTTGTTTGTCGATCTGGCTGATCCGGAAAAACGTCCGGCGGAAGAGCTCGCGAGCGCGTGCCGGTTGCTGAAGCAATTCAGGTCGAGCCACAAAGTGGTGTTTGGCGTGAATCAGAAAGAGAGCATGGAAGTCGGCAACGCGTTGAAATTGTCGTTCAATGCGGACGCGATTGAAGCAAACGCGAAGACGTTGCGGCAGGAATTGGATCTCGACGCGGTGGTCGTTCATCCGACGAAGAATTCGGCGTGTGCAACGGCGAGCGGGAGCGCGACGATGGCGGGACCGTTCTGCGCGAATCCGAAATTGACGACGGGGGCCGGCGACAATTTCAACGCAGGATTTTGCATTGGATTGATGGCGCAACTGGATCCGGCGGAACTGCTCGCGGCGGGAAATGGGTCGTCGGGGTTCTATGTGCGGAATGCAAAATCCGCGGCGAACGTTCAGCTGGCTGAATTTTTGGAACAGTGGGCGGAACGGTTTGGGGACGCGACGTTCTAACGAAGAATTGAGCGGATTCACTATTTATTCAACAACTCGATGCAAGAACAATGACAACGGGGACGGGCTGACGATGGGTGAGATGACGGAACGGCCGGAGTGGTTGCGGGGTGGTCTGGCGAAGTACGTCGAACTGCCTGAGCCGCCGAATGTCCAGCGTTACATTGGCGGGCAGCCGGTGAATGTGGAGGATGCTTACGAAGCGACGATGAGTGCAGAGGCGCTGGCGAAGCTGAAGGCTGACGGCGCGGAGTTGGTTTCGATTCGCTTCTTCTCGGGCTTCGGTTTGGAGTTCGAGGGGCTGGAGATTGAACGCAGTCGGGAGTGCGTCATACGCGCGCATGAAGCGGGGTTGAAAGTCGCGGCGCGGATCACGATCGGGTGGTGTGTTCCGGAGACATTGATTCAGGAAGAATCCGATTCTCAAAATTGGATGCAGCTCACGCATGACGGCAAATCGGTGTGGGGGTCGCAGAGTTTTCAGTGCCGGCCGTGCTACAATTCAGAAGGATGGCTGCGGTATGTGGAGAAGGCGACGGGGATCGCATCGGATGCCGGCGTCGATCTGATTTTGATCGACGGCGCGGGGTACAGCCCGACGGTTCGGGCCTGTCATTGTCCGCTGTGCGTCGCTTCGTTCCGGGATTTTCTGCGGGCAAAATACGGCGGGCAGGAGGACGCGACGCGCGCGGCGGGGCAGGAACGGTTCGGGCACAATTCGTTCATTCATGTCCGCCCGCCGGTCGAATTTGCGGCGAGCGAAGTGACCGCTCCGCACCAGCAGGAATGGGTGCTGTTCAAGATTCGAACCGTCACAGATGCGATCGGTCGCGTGACCCGTTTTGTGCGGCGGCGCAATCCGTTGTGTGCCGTTGGCGCGGAAGTGTTCGACACGTTTTTTGCGGCTGGATCGGCGCAATTGTTTGGCATCGAACCGGCGCAGTGGCTGCCGATGGTCGATGCAGCGTTTATGCGCGAGCCTCGGATTGCATTCCCCGACGATTGGTCGGAGAACGATCGGAAGCAGCGCGGGATCAACACGAATTTGAGCGCGAAGGTTGCGCGCGGGTTTGGCGCGGCGGTGTTGGACATGCTGCAACCACCGGAAGCCGAAGCGAGCGAACGGGCGCGGATGGCGATTTTCCACGACGAACCGAGCGCGTCGTTCAACACGTCCGCGGCGGACAGCCGGCATGAATTGGAGACGAAATTGTTGGAGCGCGGCGTGGCGTATGACGTTCTTCACTCGGGGAATTTGGTTCGGCTGAAAGAGTATCCGTGCGCGGTGCTGGCGAATTGTGAATGCTTGTCGGACGAATTGGCGACGGCGTTTTTGGAGTACGCAGACGCGGGCGGGAGTCTGATCGTGACGGAAGATACGGGGCGGCGGGACACATGGCGGCGACCACGTGTTCATAACGCGCTGGAACGAGCCGTGGGGCCGAAGCCGACGGCGAAATTCTTCAAGCAATTCGGACAGGGCCGCATTGCATATCTGCCATGGACGGCCGTGGATTTATGCGACTTTGAAGAAGCCGTCAAGTGGTTGATGGGTGAGGATACGATTGCGGTGGCTGATAAGAAGAGTGATGAGGTGACAGAGGCGCAACCTCCATCGTGAGTCGCCCGATGGTAACGTCGTGTCGCCCGTTATAACCCACCTCTCAATCCAGCAATTCGCGTGACTCTTTTTTCACCCCTCGCGGGTGGATTGGGATTATTTTTTCAGCCAATCGGCGAAGACTTCTCGGATTTTATAGACTTTGGGTAATGAGCATTGGCGAACGTAGCCTTGGTTGGGATTGAGTTCGACGAAGTTTTGGTGGTAGTCTTCGGCGGGGAAGAATTCGGTCAGTGGTTCGAGTGTTGTGACGATGGGAGCGCTGAAGTATTTCGCGGCATCCAGTTGCTTGATGTAGGCTTCGGCGACTTTCTTTTCTTCAGCGTTGGCAAAGAAAATGGCGGATCGGTATTGGTGGCCATGGTCGTTACCCTGGCGGTCTTTTGTCGTCGGGTCATGGGCGACGTAGAAGACCTGGAGGAGTTGGCCGTAGCTGATTTGCGACGGGTCGTAGACGAATTTGATCGCTTCGGCATGCAGAGTGGTACCGGTGCAAACGGTCTTGTAGTCGGCTTTTTCTTTCGTGTCTCCGGCATAACCGCTCGTGACGGACTTCACGCCTTTGATCTGACGGAAGGCCGCTTCGGTGCACCAGAAACAACCTCCGGCAAAGACGGCGCTTTTTTCCTTCGCGCCTCCCGCGGCGAGATCGATGGCTGGTTTGGGCGGGCGTTCGGATGAAGCGGCGATGGACATGATCAGGGCTCCCAAGGCGAAAATGAGGGGGGTGCGGTTCATGGGTGAGGGTGCTTTCTGTGGGATACGATGTTTTTACCTCGATACAACATACTTACGCCGGCTCGGAATTGAAGGGTACCGCCGAAGCCCGGGCAAGGGGACATGGATAATTTATAGGGCATATCGGTCGAAATGGGTAGTGAAAAGTGCTGTGTGATTTCAACGGCATATCGGGGGCTTGGCAGTGTATGCAATCAACAAGCACTTCGAGGACGATTTCATGCGACGCGACTTTTTGAAGATGTGCGGGCTGGCCGGGTTGGGATTTGCCTGCGCGGACGGTGTTCGGGCGGATGACAAGAAGGACACCGGTTATCCCGGGCCGTATTATGTG
>JANXLS010001301.1 GCA_025355035.1 Planctomycetota bacterium
TTCAACGTCTTCGGTCCGCGCCAGGATGAGAACTCGCCCTTCAGCGCGGTCATCGCCAAATTCTGTCACGCATTTAAAAAAAATGAGCCATTAACGATTCACGCCGACGGCCAGCAGAGCCGCGATTTCTGTCACATCGACAACGTCGTCAGCGCCAATCTTCTCGCCGCGTTCAGCCCCACGCCATTGGGCGGACAAGTCATCAACATCGGCTGCGGCGAGCGCCACACACTGATCGAAATGGTCGCCATGCTCAACGAATTAAGCGGCGAAATCCGCACCCCCCAATTTGCCCCGCCCCGTCCCGGCGACGTAAAACATTCCCAAGCCGGCATCGACCGCGCCCGTTCCGTCCTCGGCTACGAACCGCGCGTCCGCTTCAAAGAAGGTCTCGCCAAAACATTCGATTGGTATCGCAAAAACGGCTGAGCTCGCCGTTCCCCCCTCACCCATTGAGGGAGAGGGCCGGGGGTGGGGTATCGTTAAACCCATCCCTAACACCCATGCCCAACTTTACTCCACGTACATAAACTCGTTCGAATTGAACAACACGTGGCAAAAGTCCACCAGCGTCGCGTTGGGGCGCGGCTTGGCATCCGACGATTTGCTCTGCATCGCCGGCGTCAGATCGACGTGAATGCCATCCGAATCCTTGAAGAACCCCGGGTTCTCTTCGAATTTCCAATGCCCGCACGAAGCGTTCTTGTTTTCGTTGTCGCCGACAAAGAGCTGATCCTTCGGCAGCGCAACGTTCGATAATTTGACTTCGTCGATCAGCCCGTGCCAGCTCATTGAATGCGAATGTTCGCGCGCGCCGATCATAAACGCGCACTTCGCCGGGCCGTGCGTTACCACTTTGTGTTTCACTTTCGCGGTCTTCATCAACGCGTCCACATCCGACAAATCGCGCGAGTAAAAAGTGATGCCCGTTTCGCCGGTCTCACTCATCTTGACCGACGCCGCGACGTAATACGTCTTATGCAACTCGACGCGCAGATCCGACGCGACGACTTCGTATCCCATGCCACCGGCCTTTGGATCGCCGTCGCAGAATTGCAGAATCAAATTGCGCGGCTGAAACTTTGACTTTTCGCTCGTCACACCCAGCGACCACCCCGGATGCGTTTGGACTCCGTCCCAGTGCGACGCGATCGTCCGGACGTCGGCGTTCTCCGCGATCGATTCCAACATAACCACTGCCTCAATCGTGAAATCGCCGACGGGCAGCGTGGGATTGTCCGGCAATTTTAAATGATCTTCCGGATGATTCTCACGAATCAACGCCGCCTGTCCACCGCGCACCGGCATGGTTTGCGACATAAAGCTTTGACTGGGCACACTGGCGGCGGAGGCGGCAGAAGCCACCGCACCCGTGCTTTTCATCTGCGCCAAAAACGCCGTTGCCAGCGCGCGTTCGTTCG
>JANXLS010001302.1 GCA_025355035.1 Planctomycetota bacterium
AAATTGTGCCCAACCAGGCAGGCGTCGCGCCGGGCTAAACTTTGAATGAGTTTGAGGACAACTTCGGGCTTGTGGTCACGCACGCGAACCAGGATCGGAACACCGGTGATGGGGTCCTCAAACTGTAGTAAAAAAGGAATCCCAGGTAAACCCAGCGTTTCGCTGTCAAAAAGGACATCCGTACTGCCCCTCAACGTTTCGGCCAGCGCTGTCAGGTTAGTGGCAATAATATGATTCACCGGTCATCCTCCTGTTGTTCACCCCGTCACAGCCGCAATTGTCGGGCTATTGTCGGGGTGCAAAAACCGTTACAAACCCTTTGCTGGAATGAAAATGTATAATTCTGTCGGGGTGTCGGAGTAAAACACCGGCCACCCCCAGTCCGCCAATTAGCGGTTATATTTATTGAGTTTCGTTTATTACCGAAAATATATGAGTATCTATATTCATATACCTTCTCCTAAAATTACTCCGACACCCCGCCAAACAAAGCGCTGCCAATGATTTATGATGTCGGGGTGCCCCCGACACCACTCCGACACTCCGGTTACGAAAGCTTGGATGAATCATCATCAGAATCGACAAGTTCGATTCCCAATTCCTTGCACAACGCCGCCGGGATAAAAAGAGCGTCCTTGCGAGCACGCCCGAATTCATGCTTGTTGCCGGACGTGACGCCATGCTTATTAAAGCGCTTGTGGATGCACTCACCCATGCGTGCCGGATCGCGGACATCGTACCGCGCCGGATTCCGCTGTTTCAGAAGGGTGAAAACCGGACTGAGTCGCAGCCACACACCCTTTTCAGCTTTGATGTCCCAGTTGCCGGCAAGATGTTGAGCGTCGCGGCTTGAGGTAACCGCATCCAGCGCGTCGCGAATAAACCGTTCCGCACACGATGCTGAAGTCGGGTTGTTGTCCTGGTCGTGTAGCTTGCCGCAGAGGTGAAGGCGACAAAACGCGATGACCTTCGCCTCGATGTCGAGCTTGACACCAAACTCGCTGAGCAGTTCCGCGCTAACCAGCACGGCGGCATAGTTGAAGATAGTGCGTTCCACACCGGCGCGGATTCCGGTTCCATTTGCCATAGCCTGATTCAGAAACGTGATCTTTTTAATGAGAATGTTCTGAACCTTGGATTCGGCTGTTGCCAGAAACTCAAGCCACTTAACGTAAGGAAAACTGGTGCGCTTCGCTTTGGCCTTTTGCAGCGCATCGGTACTCAATTTCTCGGGATCAAAGTGAATGATGATCTGCTTGGAATCAAACGCCTCGTCGTCGAAGGCTTTGTCTTGCCCCAGCAGAATCGAACAGCCCGACACAAAATAACGACCATCGGGGCCGTGTGTGCAGTATGATCCGTTGTATGACGTGTTTAACACGGCAACCGAGCTGCTGGCGTACTCCGGCGGCAGACGTTGAA
>JANXLS010000020.1 GCA_025355035.1 Planctomycetota bacterium
GCGCTCAGCTCGGTGGCCGGCCATGTGGTGATCAACAGCGGTGCTGAATTCACTATTTCGTCCGCAGTGACGACAGCTGACAGCATCGCCAATGGCAAGAATGTTTCGCTTAATGGTGGCACGCTGACTTTGCAGGCTTCGCCCATTACGGCGCACAATGAAACAATCACGAATCTGAATATCGGATCGGGAACCGGTGTCCTCAATCTCGTTCCCAACGGTGCGGGCGGCGATGCGCAATTGACCGTCGGCGCGTTGAATGTAGCCAACGGTGGGTATTTGACTTTGAACCGCAACTCGAACAATGGCGCGGCCAACAATGCCAACTTGTTCGTCACCGGCGCAACGGTAGGAACCCCTTATTACAAGGTGACAGTCAATGAACCCAACAATGTGACAGGCCGCGGCATTTATCACAACGGCACGCAACCCGACCAGGGTGTCGTGGCGTTCACGGGTACTTCCGGCGGACCGTATGTTTATACGTCGCTGACTTCGGGCGCGTGGAACAACGCGAACAATTGGAGCCGCTTCGACGGCACGACCACCACGACCGGTTTGGCGTTCCCGCTGGTGGGCGACGATGTCGTGATCAAGGGCGGACACACAATGGATCTTGGCGGCGCGAATCAGAGCGCGAACTCGGTTACCTTCCAGGGCAACATGCCGCAGATTGGCACGATGTTCATGCAGGCGACGGCCAACGGCACTCAGTCATCTGCTTTCTCGAATCTGCTGATCAATGTGCCTTCAGTGGTCGGCAGGAAAATGACCGTCACGAGCGGCGTGAACAGCGGAGCGATCACGACAATTCAGACGCATGTGCCGTCAACCGGTGCGATCACGTTCTCGCCACCGTTGTTTGCGCAGATTCTGGCAACGACGCCTGCCGCAGGCGACACGTTCGTGTTGGATTTCCAAGTCAGCAGCGCGTCGGCTGGAACGCCACTTACCATTTCGAGCGCGAGTGAAACCGGCAACACCGTGACGGTGACGACGTCGTCTGCACACGGCTTGTCGATCGGCCAGTTGGTGACGCTCGCCGGCATCACTCCGGTTGGCTATAACGGCACGTTTATCGTGACATCGGCGCCCTCGGCGACGCCAACTCTCTTTACCGTGACAAATGCGGCCAGCGGCTTGGGCGCGGGCGGTGCCGGAACGATTCAAGTCAACTCAACCTTCACATCGACCAGCCTCGCGCCGTATGCGGGTACCAACGTGCTGGTTGGACAGACACTTTTGATGACCACCGGTAGTCAAACGGGCCGTTACGCGACCATTTTATCGATCGTGACTTCCTCTGGCATCACCACAGTATCCTTCGCTGGAGCCGGATTGCCAGGAACGCCAGCGGCGAGCGATCAATTTATTATCTCGGCCGGCGTGGTTGTCGGCACTGCAACGGCTGCCGCGACAAACTCGGTCACGTCTGCTCCCAGTCTGGCCCAGTTTGGCGGTCTCAACAGCGTACTGGTCGGACAGACGATTATATTCACCAGCGGCGCCCAGTTTGGCAGGACGGCCATCATTTCGGCCGTATCCACGGCGGGCGTGGCCACGATGACGCCTGTCTTGCAGGTTGCTCCTGCGGCGAACGACACGTTTGTCATTGCCGGCGCAACCAATGGCATCAGCGGATCGAATACGCTCAATGTCGCCTCCGGCGCGATCAACGTGCTGGCACTGCCCGGCGCTCAAGGTCAGGGAGTCGGTCTGCGCGCCGAATTCTACGGACCCGGTGGCAACAATTTCACCGTTGAGGGCGGTAACCGTGTTGACGGAGCAATGAATATATTCCTGACCACAACCGCCAATATTACCTACGATCCGGACGGTCCGGGCCCGATGGGAACAAACAACAATCCCGCAGCCGTTTGGACCGGGTTCATCGTGCCGGACTTCAGCGAGCAATATTTGTTCCAAATTCAAGGCCTTGTGGGCTCTGGAGAACGTGTCTACATTGGCAACCAGATCGTCATCGACGCTTGGAACGCCGCAAACAACATTGCGTCCGGCACTCTGAATTTGACGGCGGGAGTCAAGTATCCGGTTCGCATCGAAACAGGAAACAGCTCGCACGGCAATTTGCTGTGGAGTAGCGCCAATCAGACGGGTGCGACGGCGGGTGCGGGGGTCTTCGCGGTCGTGCCGTACTCGAATCTCTTCCCAGCGTCGAACAACACGCTGATCAACAGCAATGTGAACTTCGGTGCGGTTACCGGCTTGATCGGAAACAACGGTGGCGGCATCCTGCAATTCGGCACGCTCGCACTGGGCCAGCCGACCACCGCTCCAGGTGTGATTTCAGGAACGAGTGGGCTGGACATCGTCTCCAATGGAACCGTGGCGTTGTACGCGTTCAACACGTATGCTGGCAACACCAACGTCGGTTCGGGCTGGATACAGACCACCAGCAACAATTCGCTTTCGACCGGTGCAGTGACGGTCAACCAGAACGTACATATCATGGGCGCGCTGGCCAATGCGGCGTTTTCGGTGATTCTGGCCAATCCATTCACGATCGCCGGCGATTTTTACATCGGCAATTCGCCCAATCAGTTGACGTTCACCGGTGCGTGGACGCTGACCGGCAACCGCATGATGACGTGCGATAACTCGAACAACTCGGGCGGCCCCGGGAATGTCGGCATCGTCAACATCAACGGAGCGATCGGCGATGCTGGGAACAACTTCTCGTTCGCGAAGTCGGGTGTTGCGACGTGCCTGTTGAACGGCAATTCGACGTATGGCGGAAACACGATCATCTATCGCGGACAGATGAATTTGGGCGCCAACAACGCGCTACCGACCAGCAGTAATATCGTGATGGCAGGTCGCAATTTAAGTACCGCCACGCAGTATCTCGGCAACTACCCGATCAATCCGCCGAATCAACAAGCAATCTTGAATTTGAACAGCTATAATCAGGCCTGCACCGGCATCAGCATGGGTTACAACGTCATTTACAATCTCCCTGCGTTCGCAGGCGACAGCATCATCACCAGCACCAACGGCGGCGTGCTGACGGTCAACGTACCGAGCGATTCGGGCAGCATCGCCGACCGCTACCTGGGCATTTTGACCGGCTCACTGAATTTGACCAAAAATGGGCCTGGCTCGCTTGGGCTTTATACAGCTTGTACTTACACTGGACAGACCATTGTTAACAACGGCACGTTGTTGGAGGGCATCAGCAACGGCATTCCAGCGGGCTCGAATGTGGTGGTCAATGCAGCCGGCACGATCGATAATAACGGCACGGTTTCGACGATCGGCAACACGGGTGCAACACTGACCGTCAACAATGGCGCGGTCGTGAACAACACGCCCGGTGGGTCTTTGACATTTGGCGGCGACGTTTACGCCACGGGTACGTTGGGACACATCGACGGTAATGTGATAATCCTCGCCACAGTTCGCCAGTTTTTCGTGAATAGTGCATCCGACGTGTTGACCATCAACGCCCTGGTGCAAGGAACGGGTGGCACGCAAATCAACAAGCAGGGCGCGGGGACGTTGTATTTCACGAGTTCTCAAAACACGATCAGCGGTGGATTGCTCATCAATGGCGGCACGGTACAAATGGAAGGCAGCAAAGCCGCATTTATCAATTTGACTGAGATTCAGATCAACAATGGCGCGTTCGTGATCGACGCGAGCAATACGGCGGCTCCGGGAGCCAATCCGAACCGCTTGTTTGATCAGTTGGCGCTGTCGATGAATGGCGGTACGTTCAAGATGTTGGCGCCCGCAGGCGTTACGCGCTCCGAAACGATCGGCACGCTGAATTTGGGCGGCGGCAACAATACCTTCATCCTGAATTCCAATGGCACGGGCGATGTGCAGTTGATCGCGGGTTCGTTCACGCGTTCGAATGGCGCGACCATCAAGGTGGATCGTTCCAACGCAGCGGGAGGAACGAACGCCGAAGCCGGCAACCTGTTCTTCACCAACTTCGCGCCGCTCGTGGCGGGTAACAGCATTCCATGGGCGCTAGTGACCGATACGACGGGTCCGGTCAATGTGTCGAATTCACAGGCGATTTACACGGTGGCCAATGGTGTCGTCGAACAAGCACCGGGCGGCACGCTGTATGTTTCTCCGGGAACTGGAATCACCAATTCATGGGAAACAGCGACCGGATTGTGGACCGTGACAGGAACCAGCCTGTCGGGTTATCCGTCGGGATTGCCTGGCGAGCGCGTGCGTATTCAGGGAGCAGATACTATTACCCTGCCAAACCCCGAGACAATTGACCAGGTCGAATTCACCGGCAGCGGGACGATTTCGGGCAATACGTTGAC
>JANXLS010001031.1 GCA_025355035.1 Planctomycetota bacterium
GCGGCGGGCTGCGCGGTACTTCGTCAGACTCGCTTAACGTAGTCTCCAAATACGTTTCGCTCGTCTTCCTCGTCCCGCTTGCCCGGCGCGGCGCATCTTTGTCTCCATCCATTTGAAAACCGCTCTAAACGCAGATGAGAACGCTTATCGAGGCCAATGAATGCAGATAATTTGATTGAGTAACTCAAATAAAAAACCGCCCTTCATCGGGGCGGTTTTTTAATCATCAAGGCCTGTCAATAGATTTTACTTTACGGCGTTCAACTCTTCAATTTTCTTGACTTCGGCGGCCATGTCGAAGTTGCCCTTCTTCTTGCCTTCCGGAATGTTCAGAAGCAATTCTTCTGCGTCGGGGCGCTTGGACTTCACGCCTTCCGCCGGGACTTCGAGGCCTGTGATCCAGACGATCGAATTCAGGATCGTCGTGCGAAAATCGTCCTGGGACCAGTTGGCATGGTTGTGTCCGCCCGTGCAGCCAAATCCGCGTCCGCCATTGTTGGGGCGCTGATAGGCCCAGACGACGTGCTCGGTCTGATTCTTGCCGACGCCAGCGAAAACTTCCGGATTGCCGCCATGCGCGTCCTTAACATTCTTGCGCGTGCTGTCCGGCGGAATGGCGGTCAAGATCGGCGTGATGCCGGTCATGTCGCTTTGGAAGCGCATGTGATAGTACCATTCGTCGTTGGTCTTGAACGCGTGAGTTCCGTTCGCCGTCGGATGCTTGGAGGGTTCTTTGAATTCAGCCGTCCAGTGCGGATTGACCGACAGGAACGTTTCGAAGAATCCACCGATGGCTCCCAGCAACGCGTTGCCGCCGTCGCCGGTTGGAACTTCGACGGCGTAATGAATGCAACCAACGCCAACGCCCTTCTTCACGAGCGCGTTGAATTCCTCGAGATGCTTCATGATCAAATGTCCGCCGCCGCCGTCGCAATAAATCACAATGGCCGCTGCGCCGTCGAACGTGTGCGGATCGGTCGGCCAGCCTTTGACGACCGTTGATTCGATCGGCAGGCCGGATTCGTTAATGCGTTTGGAAAGAAGTGTACATCCGGCCAAATGTTCGTGCTGCGCGAAACCGTGGCTGGGGCCGCCGGAGAGGAAGACAACTCTTTTCTTCTCTTCAGCGCCCACGAGCGGAGCCGCAACGACGCCGCAGGCAAAAATTGCTGCTACTAAAATGATCGACAGTCTTGCCTTCACAAATGCCTCCCTTTGTACCATGATGGATCAAAAATTTGTCTGCGATTGATTACACTGGATTCGCGCGGAAAGTACGCGAATTTTAGCGTGTCGTGCGGATAAGTATGAGTTTAGCTACTGACTCCAAAGTGACTAAACGAAAAAACGCATCCCGAAATAGTCGCGATGCGTTAGGGTTCCTGCACTGGAATTTCGCCGGACTTGAAAGTAGCGGCGAAGGACAATCTGGAAGAAAGGAGCGGCTCGCTTTGACGTGAAACTTAGCGGCGCTTGGCGCGGGGCATGGCTTCCATCAACGCTTTGCGTTGGGCGCGCTGCGCGGCGACGATCTTGCGGCGGTTCTTGTCGCTGGGCTTTTCGAAATGTTGGTTCTGGCGGAGCTGCTTCGTCAGACCTTCTTTCTCGCACGCTTTCTTGAAACGCCGCAACAGCTTTTCCATGTTTTCGCCGGCACGACCTTCGACTCTTACCACTAAACACCACTCCTTCGTTCAGGAACCGGAAAAAAATCGCGCGCCTGAACGGTCAGGCGCAGAGCGAGGCACGAACTATACGTTGGGATCGAACTGCGCGCAAGAGGCAATTTGCGCACTCCGTTCCGAATCCATTTCCAATCCACGTCGCTACGGGGATTCGAACCCCGGTTGGAGGATTGAAAGTCCTCTGTCCTAGGCCTCTAGACGATAGCGACTTTGCTGCTTTTCACGTCCCACGCTTCAAACTGCGGAGAGAACAACATACCCAACTCCCGCGTAGAGTCAAGCTCCAGTTTGCATTATTTTCACAAAAAATACTTTTTCAAGGAGCGCATTCCACGAGGCCACACGAGCTCCATTTTAACGCAAAACCCAGCGACGCGAGGTCCGTGTCCCATAGGAACAATCCAAAAGTAGCCCGGCGATTCATCGCCGGGTTCACCGTCCCACCCGCTAGCAGCCCGTTGAAAAAGGGGGCGCATGGAAAAAGCGTAGCCGTTCACGCGGCTAATGCGAGAAAGAACACCGGCGTTCCGGAGAGGTCACGAGCAAACGAGGAGCAACTTTCGTAGTGAAGTAAGCTTGGACGAGATCACGGATAAAATGGAATGCGGATACGCCTTGTTGCTGACAGGTCGCTATCACAGTCCAGATGCGTTCACACCACTGCCGTCCTGCCTCGCTCCGCGTGCCTTGCGTGATGTGCCGATCGATGACCACATATCGGATCGCTTGTTCAGCCAGGTTGTTCGTCGGTTCGATTCCCGGCGTCGAGATAAACCGGAAATAGCTTTCACCGTTTTCCCGCAGTCGCTTGGCTAAATTCAGCGCTTCGTTGCTGGTTGGAACTGCTGTCAGTGCCGACTGAACGATCGCGTTGCGTTGCGCCTCGAGAAGACTCTGAAACTCTTGCGGTGTGAGTTGATCCCGGCGATGAATGATGTGAAACAGTTTCCGCAGACTTTCCAGAAAGCGTTCTCCATACTCCCGCGTCGCCGCGTCGGGCAACGCCAGCAGAAACTTCACGTCGCGAATCAGGTGCGCCAGGCAGAATTGCAACACCCCGCCAAACTCACGCATGTAGCAGCGATAGCTGGAGAAATAGTCACAGCCAATGATGCCGCCGAAGTCGGCGCCCAGCGACTCCAATAGCACGGCCGTGCCGCGCGATTCGGCGATCTTGAAAAAGATATACTCCCGCGCCCGGAACACCCAAGTCTGCATGCGCTGACCATTATCCTTGTGCCCCGTCTCGTCAATATTGAGCACCTCGGCAAGCGGCAATAGCTGACGCAGTTCTTCCCAAGTCGTCTCAAGCGCCGCGCTGACTTTCGAGATCACCTTGGCCAGCATCCCGCGGCTGATATCGACTCCCAGCACATCGCGGACAAACTTTCGAATCGTGCTGTACGAGGCATGGCAACCTCCCTTCAGGTAACCAATCCACGCTGTCAACTGCGGGCCGCACAGGCCGCCTTTTTCGACGGATGGCGGCATCGGACAGTGCAATTTCTGACAGGTGTCGCACCAATACCAGCGAGCCCGATGCTCGGTAATCTCGATCGGCTGAGCCACGATTTCAATCTGTTGCAGCACAGTTGGAAGGAGCCCTTTTGCCACCGTCACCGTTCCCTGGCATGCGGGGCAACACGTCATTTCATAGGTGTGTATCTGTTTGATTTCATTCGTGGCAAACGGCAGGCGCTCATGCTTGGGATGACCCGGCTGCGCACCGATTTTACGCCCGTTGGCTGGTTTGGGCTGGCGCGGCTTG
>JANXLS010000036.1 GCA_025355035.1 Planctomycetota bacterium
TTGCCGCAGCCGCAGTCGGACGTCGGCGCGGGCGTCGAACACGTCTTGCAGGTGTCGCAGCCCTTCATGCCAAAGCCTTTGCCGATTGTTCCGCCCACCGAATGAACGAAGAAATTCTTGACCGGTTCGCCGCAGCGTTTGACTTTCTCGCACCGCGAGCACTTGTCGCACTCTTCACACTTCGGCCTGCATTCCTTGCACGGCTTGCAGCAGTCGTCTGCGCGCAATCCGGCGCACAGGGTCAGCGCCAACATCGTCACGCTAATGCTCTTCAACAGCATGGGTCCCTCCTTCTGTTTGGAAATGCGATCGCATTTCATCAATATGGAGACGCCTAAAATTCAGGAGGCTTCAGACCAAATCAAAGCGTTTTGACGAAACGGTCTCCATTTTTGGATCGCTGTTCTCGTTGCGACACACCGTTATGTCCGATAAGCTTTTCCCCATGAATGACGAACTTAAATCTGAAGCACCGATGGAGTCATCGCGGCTTGCGGAGTTGCGCAAGACCCATCGACCGATAACACATCGGGATCGATTGAAAGGGTGTGCGATTCGGATGCTCCTGTACATTTTCGTGGTCCCCTATTTGGTGCTGTTGTTCATCGCGGTGTTTTGCTCGGACAGTTTGATCTTCCAACCGCAGGCCCGGAGTTACCGCGACGCGCCCGAGATTTTAAAGTTGAAAGACGCGAGCGGGACGATGATCGCAGCGCGTTACCTTCCAAACGAAAATGCCACTCAAACAATTCTGTACAGCCATGGGAACGCCGGGGACATAGGCGATTTCATGCCAGAACTGAAGAAACTCCACGACATGGGATTCTCCGTCTTCTGCTACGATTACCCGGGATACGGATTAAGCGACGGCAAGCCGAGCGAAGCCGGCGCGTATCGCGCTATTGACGCGGCCTTTGCTCACGTGACGAAAACGATGAACGTGCCGGCCGAAACGATTATTGTGATGGGACATTCATTGGGTGGAGGAGTTGCAACCGACTTGGCATCTCGCGAAAAAGTCGGCGGGCTTATTCTGCAGAGCACTTTCAAATCGGCGTTCCGAGTCCTGACGAATTGGCGCATTCTCCCCTTCGATAAATTCAACAGCCTCGGAAAAATCGGGAGCGTAAAATGTCCGATCCTGATTATTCACGGCACGCGCGACGAAGTGATTCCATTTCATCACGGCACAGCGCTTTTCGACGCGGCACCCGAGCCGAAACAATTCTATGAGGTGCCCCGCGCGATGCATAACGATGTCAGCGATGTGGGAGGGAAAAAGTACGAGAAGACGATTGTGGACTTTGCGAAGTCGCTCCCCGCAAAAGATTCGGGGTCAAGCACTACTCGTTAATGCGTTCCCCTTCGTTGGCGAGATCGTTGATCGCTGCCAAATAAGCTTCGCGTTCCTCGCGTTGGTCGTGCATTTCCGGGAGCGCCAACAAATCCTGCAGCAGACTGATGTCGTTCAACGTTCCAAACAACCCGACGATGCGCGCGGACCGGATGCGATCCATGGGCCGAGGACTCGCCAGTTCCGAACGAAAAAGATTCGCGACGCGCGTTCGGCGCTTCATCAGGTACGCAACGATGCGCTCAACGAGTTCTCTCGGATGCGACGCGCATAATCCGCGATTCCACCAGATTGCGATCACGCTGTCGTTGTTGCAATTCTCCAAAATATAGAGTGCTTTCAACGCCGTTGTCTGCGATGTTTTTTCAGGCGACAGTGCGAGATTCACGAGATACGAAATCGTCGATTCGGCCAGCATGTCCGTCTGTTTCAGTTCCGCCCAACAGAGCGCAAAATACTGACTCAACCATGCGTCGAAAAAAAAGAGTTTGTACGCATTGCCCAAGTCAGGGCGATGCAAAGAACACAACGTGAATTGCCAGCGTTTTGCGGGAATCAAGGATCCCGGCGCGCCAATGGATTCCTGCGGATTAATTTCAGCAATGTGATTCAGTAACGTTTTTGCACGTGAATGAGCTTCCGCCGGATCGCGCGCTCGAAGACGGCCGTGTACCAGAATTGCGCGTGAATTGAGATTCGTGCTGCCGTCAAACGGAAACTGAGCAGGCTCGCGAACCTTCGGGTCGTCGGCATAACGCGCGAGCAGAAAATCGATGATCCGCAATTGAATCGCGGCGAACTGATTGTTCAACGCCGCCGCAAACTTTTCGCGCCGGAGAAGCCAGTCGTCGTAGAGAGTGATCATGCGTTTCTCTTTTTATAAAACGTCCAACGAAACGTCGCGCGGAGGGCGGGGACGATGGTCTTATTTAGACGGCGTTTCCCCTCGTCCCTTTACACCAGCAGCCGCATCACGAAGTTCTTTTAACTTGGTTGCCTGGTCACCGGACAAAATAGACGCGATGCCATCGTTGAGTTCTTTCAACCGCGCTTCTCTTTCGCTTGGCTTACCGACGGCAGTGTTGCCATTTTTTGTTTCTTTAGCCAGAGCGGCCAGCTGTTCTTTCTGGTCTTTTTTGAGATCGAGTTCTTTTGCATGATTCAAAATAAACGCTATGGGCCCGGGACCTACCTTCACTTTTTCGCCGGAGCCCCCTTCGGCTCCACAAACCGGGTGAGCAATCGAGTATAAACTAAGCAGGCACAGACTCAGCAAAATCGCTTTAATTATCGTCATGGATGAAACCCTTTTAATTCATTCAAACGAGGTCTGCGAATCGCTTTGAACTGCACGCTTCCGAATGATGCTATGTCCTTTCGCAAGAAGTCAACACATAAAAAAGCGGTCGGAAACTTTCGTTTCCGACCGCGTGAATGGACCCTTTGAGCTTTTAGCCGATTCGTTACTTTCCTTCGGCCTTGTTCAACTTATCGGCCTTCGCCACGGCTTCTTCGATCGTTCCGACGTACATGAACGCGGCTTCGGGCAAGTGATCGTATTCGCCTGCGGCGACCGCTTTGAAGCTGCGGACGGTGTCGGCGATGGTCACATACTTGCCTTCGATGCCCGTGAACTGCTGCGCGACGAAGAAGGGCTGGGACAGGAACTTTTCGATCTTGCGCGCACGCGCGACAATCAGCTTATCGTCTTCGCTCAATTCGTCGACACCGAGGATCGCGATGATGTCCTGCAAATCCTTGTAGCGCTGCAGAATCTGGACGACTTGGCGCGCGACCTTGTAGTGCTCTTCGCCGAGGTACTGCGGGTCCATGATGCGGCTGGTTGAGGAGAGCGGATCGACGGCGGGGAAGATGCCCTTTTCGGCGATGTTACGCGCCAGATTTGTGGTCGAATCCAAATGCGTGAAGGCCGTTGCGGGTGCCGGATCGGTGTAATCGTCGGCCGGCACGTAAATGGCCTGAATCGACGTAATCGAACCCCGCTTGGTCGAAGTGATGCGTTCCTGCAAACCGCCCATTTCCGTGGCCAACGTCGGCTGATATCCGACGGCGGAAGGCATGCGGCCCAACAATGCGGACACTTCAGACCCGGCCTGCGTGAAGCGGAAGATGTTGTCGATGAAGAGGAGCACGTCCTTGCCTTCTTGGTCGCGGAACGATTCGGCGACGGTTAAGGCGCTAAGCGCGACGCGGAGGCGCGCGCCCGGCGGTTCGTTCATCTGGCCGTAAATCAGAGCCACGCGGCTTTCCGACGGCTTCTCTTCATTGATGACGCCGCCTTCGCGCATTTCCAGCCACAAATCGTTGCCTTCGCGGGTGCGTTCACCAACGCCGGCGAAGACTGAATAACCGCCGTGCTTCATCGCAATGTTGTGGATCAATTCCATGATGATGACCGTCTTGCCGACGCCTGCACCGCCGAACAAACCGGTCTTGCCGCCCTTCACGTAAGGGGCCAGCAAGTCAACCACCTTGATGCCCGTCTCGAACATTTCAGTGTTCGGATTGAGCTGGTCGAATTCCGGCGCTTCGCGGTGGATCGGCGAATACACGGCGTCCTTTTGAATCGGACCCCAGCCATCGACGGGTTCGCCGAGGACGTTCAGGATGCGGCCGAGCGCGGCCTTGCCGACGGGCACGCTGATGGCCTTGCCGGTGTCGAGCACGTCGGTGCCGCGGACGATGCCGTCGGTCGATGACATCGCGACGGCGCGCACGCGGTTGCGGCCGAGGTGCTGTTCGACCTCGCAGACCAGCTTCTGCCCCGTCGCCGGGTTATGCACTTCAAGCGCATTGAAGATGTCCGGCAGTTTGTCCTGTGTAAATTCGGCATCCAGCGTGGACCCGATCACCTGCACAACTTTGCCCATGTTCGACATTACTTATCCTCTTTCTTTTCTTTAGATCCTGCATTCCAATCGATTAACTTAGTGAACTCTTTGCTTTCCTCAGAATTCAAATCGTATGCTGAAAAGTTGAAGTCTCTTCCGCATACGTCT
>JANXLS010000041.1 GCA_025355035.1 Planctomycetota bacterium
CGTTGCGTGACAATTGAAATATTCTCGGGAGCGAAACCAAGCGACGGTAGAACGTCGGCCATGCCATGGATGTCGTCATCACAGAACCACAGGCGTTTGAGGCGCGGGTCTTTGCATTCCTGAACGCTGATCAAAAAAGCAAGGCGGCGCCCTTCAGCGGCGACGACGGACGACGTGAGGAAGACAACGAAACACAGGGCGAAACGCCGCAGCATGGGGAGATCCTGAAAGCAAATCAAAACGACTGCGACCAATTTAACTCAACGGCGCTTTCGTGCAAATTGTCTTCAGCTTGTTCATTTCCGTCTCGGCATTTGTTCGCTTCCTTGCATTGATCGAAATGCATGGGTTGGTCGGAGAAATAGTCTATGATTTGCCGAGATTCCCTTCCCGTTGATTTTCATATGCGGACTTTTTTTTGTATAAAAATGATCACTATTGCACTATAAACCACATGTTAATTATATCGATACTTGCAGGGGGAACACGCGGGCTTGCGCTCGCGTGTGGGGGGGACAAATTGTCATGTCGAGTTTCAAAGTCGCGGCGTGTGCCGTGGCGCTTTGCTGTGTCGCGACGCTGCGCGCGGAGGTGTCCGATGCGGACATTCAGGCCATCAAAAAAGAGATGGCTGAGATGCGCGAACGGTTGGTGCGCGAGAAGGAAGCCGCACAGGCTGAGACGGCCGCCGTGCACTCGGAGATGAAGCAACTTCGCTCACAAGTCAGCGAATTAAAACACGCGGAAACACCGATTCTCTCCGATCTCGAAAAAGCGTTGCCTCCCCCACCGCTTCCAAAAGAATATCCCGTCACGACATCCGGAAGCAGAGTGCAGATCGGCGGATTGCTGCAAGTATGGTATTACGCGATGGAGCGGGACAGGAACGGTTTGTTTTCGAATGCTGCGGCGGGGAATGTCGATCACAACATCGCGGCAACGCAAAATACGTTTCAGGTTCGGCGCGCGGAATTGAATACGAGCGTTGAAATCAACGATTTTGTTCGCGCATTCATGAAGGTTGATTTCGCTGCGGAAAGCGATGCTTTTCGAGGAACGTTTGCGCAGCTTTCCGGAAGCAATCAGGGCTACATAAAGGCTGGGATGAACAACAAGATCGGGTCACCGACGGGATCGGCTCCGGCGATCCTTCAGGATACGTTGATCAACTTTCACGATTTCTTACCGCATCACGATTTCACGATCGGGCAGATGCTGCCGTATTTCAGTGAAGAAAATTTTACGCCGAACGGGTATTTGGATTTCGTTGAGCGGTCGTGGATGGGCAACCTGGCGTCGCGCGATATCGGCGCGGCGTTGCATGGCGCGTTCATTTACGACGGCGGCGGCGCGGCGTATCAAGGTGTCGGGAACAGCGGGCGCGTGCAGTATTGGTTGAGCATATTTAATTCGCCGGGATACTACCACGATGGCGCAACGCAATTGACAGCAGACAACAATTCATCGAAGGATTTTCTCGGGCGACTTATGGTCCGGCCCTTGTGGAGCTATTGTCTGGGGCATCTGGAATTGAGCGGCGCATATGGTTTTGGGAAGCATGGAAGCACACCGTTGAATCAGGCAGTGCATCAAATCAATTCCGCGGCGACCACTCCTTATCTATTCGGTGCGCCGACAACATGGGGCCAGCGTTGGGAGGCATACGCGGAATACCGACCGCAGAGCTTCGCGCGAGGTTTGTGGTTCAAATACGAGTACGGTTGGGTGCGCGATTCTGTGTCGATTGTGCCGGGAAAAGCCGGACTGTTCAGCCCGACAAACGCGACCGCGCCGGACCAATACCAGCCGTTTCCAGCAAATGGATTTTACGCATCGGCAGGATTCAATCTCGGTCAGATGAACGATATGCACTGCCTGCCGAATTGGACGCGAGGTTTAGAATTCGACGCTCGCTATCAGCGCTACTCGAATGTGTGGAATCAAGGCGCCAAAGACGGCGGGGAACATGTCAACACGTTTGCGACCAAGCAGGCGACGTTTGGTGTGAACTACTATCTTCTGGGGAACTCGGCGAAGATTCAGGCGAACTACGATCTGATTCGCGACCCGAAGGGGAACAGCGACTATCGATTCCACCCGGTGCGGAACGATACGTTTTCGATGAACTTTCAAGTGGTGTGGTGAAATTTTCTCCCAAGATTGGCGCAGGGGCGCGGAGAAAAAAGGAGTTCGCTATTTACGGAGTACAGGGGTTCTGCTCGCACGTTTGAATTTCAATAAATTCATTGCCTTCGAAGCCACCCACGCGCATCCGAGCAACGAAATCTGTGCGGCTGGGATGGGATGTTCCAATCGTCCAACGCGTACGACGCCCAAAATCCAATCAGAGCACCCGCCAGACCGACGGCGGAGCCCAAAATCACAAGTACCGCAACACCCTTGAGCCTATTCCAAGTCGTCATTGAATCTCCGTCCCCGAAAGTTATTTCAACGCGGCTTCCCCAGGAAGCCCAAGTTATTTCTTATCTCAATGATCTGCCTGGTTGTCTAGGTTGTTCAGACTTTCACTCTCGATTCTGCCGAGAGTGAAAGGACGCGTGCAAGGGCAAGTGCGATGGCTAAAGACCCGTTCCTACGAGGGCCGAGTGGTGACTTGGGGGCGTTA
>JANXLS010000068.1 GCA_025355035.1 Planctomycetota bacterium
CGTTGCGTAAGTGTTTTGGGCGTCAACTCGCGTTGTAGTGCTAACTAAAGGAGTCTAATGCAGAAACATTCTATCGTCGCCTATCTCGATCAGACTCCGATCATCGAATGCCCGTACGGGAACGTGCGCCGCGTCGTGACCGGGGGAACTGGAGGCGTCGCTAACGTCCATATCGTCAATGTCGCCAAAGGCTCGATACACTACCATTCCGGCTACGACGAAGTCTACTACCTGCTCAGGGGTACCGGCACGATCACCATCGATGGAACGACCCACGATCTCCGCCCAGGCGCAACGGTCGTACTCCCCGCCGGAGTTCCGCACGAACTTGAAGCCGCTGAAGGCCAGACACTGGAATTCGTGATCTTTGGCACTCCCGCCATGTCCGTCACCGACGACCGCTTCAAGCCGCGTAAACCGGGTGAATGAATGAGGCCATCTGCCCCTTGTTATTCGGTAATTGCTACATCGCTTTTTATTGCGCTTTCGTGCCTTTGCGTCCTTTGTGTTAAAAAAGAATTCCGCACCCGAAACACCGTTCTCACTCCAAAAAATTTCGAAACTTGCGAGCGCGCGCGGTAATCTTTATAGTAGTTTAATCATTCACCGATCATTTTTTGGGAGCTGCACTATGTCCGACGCCGCCGAAGACACGCCGCCCGCTGCTCCATTGACTCAGGAACACGTCCGCTTGCGAAATTCGCCGACGAGCGGATCGGCGTGGCGCAAATGGGGGCCGTATGTCAGTGAGCGATCGTGGGGAACGGTGCGCGAAGACTACAGCTCCAACGGCAACGCGTGGGATTTTCTCACGCACGAACAATCGCGCTCCAAAGCCTATCGCTGGGGCGAAGACGGCCTCGCCGGGATCTGTGATCGCTACCAATTATTGACCTTCGCGCTCGCTCTGTGGAACGGCCGCGACCCGATTTTGAAAGAACGCGCGTTCGGCGTGACCTGCACGGAAGGCAACCACGGCGAAGACGTGAAGGAGTATTATTTTTACTGCGACAGCACGCCGACACACAGCTACATGAAGTACCTTTATAAATACCCGCAGGCCGAATATCCGTATGCCGATCTCGTCACCGAAAACAAGAAACGCGGTGGCAAAGGCTACGAATATGAACTGCTCGACACGGGCGTCTTCAACGACGATCGATACTTCGATGTTGTCGTCGAATACGCGAAGGCCAGCGAAGAAGACATCTGCGTCCGCATCGAAATATTCAATCGCGGGCCCGAAGCCGCGCCAATCCACGTCCTGCCGCACCTGTGGTTCCGCAACACGTGGGCGTGGGAAAAGGAGGCGGGTAACGAACCGGAGATTCGCGTCGCGCACAGCGGCGGCGATTGCGTCAGCGTGGTGGCCGACGACACGCACGGTGACCGCCTGAAGCGCCTGCCTTTCGAATACAAACTCGGACCGCGTTTCCTGTACGGCGATGCCGGCGGCGAGATGCTCTTTACGGACAACGAAACCAATGGGCCGAAGACCTACGGCCCCGGCGCGGTCAGCCGCAAGCCGCACACGAAAGACGCTTTCCATCGTTACGTTGTCAACGGTGAAAAAGACGCGATCAAAGCGGAGAAGATCGGCACCAAATCCGCGCTGCATTACAAGTATGTCGTTCCGGCGAAAGGCTCGGTCGTGCTCCGCATGCGGCTTTCGCCGAATCACATCGAACAGCCGTTGCAACGGATTGACACGTTCATCGCCCTCCGCAAAGCCGAAGCCGACGAATTCTACAACGCGATCCATCCGCCGAAGGCCACGGCCGATGAACGCCACGTCCAACGTCAGGCCTTCGCCGGGCTGCTTTTTGGAAAACAGATTTATCTTTTCGACGTCAACACGTGGCTGGAAGGCGACAACCCGCATCAGCCGCCGCCGGCGTCGCGCAAGACGATCCGCAACGCGCATTGGCGGCATCTGAATTCAATGCGCATTCTGTCCATGCCGGATAAGTGGGAATACCCGTGGTTCGCGGCGTGGGATTTGGCGTTCCATTGCGTGACGATCGCGATCGTCGATCCGGATTTCGCGAAAGAGCAACTGTGGTTCATGCTCTTCGAACAATTCCAACACCCCAACGGTCAGATCCCGGCGTACGAGTGGGAGTTCTCCGATTTGAATCCGCCCGTTCACGCGTGGGCCTGCTGGCGCGTTTACAACACTGAATTGAAGCGCACTGGAAAACGCGACCGCGAATGGCTCGAAAAATGTTTCCACAAACTGCTGATCAACTTCACGTGGTGGGTGAACAAAGTCGACAGCTCGGGCAACAACGTTTTTGAAGGCGGCTTCCTCGGTCTCGATAACATCACCGTGCTCGACCGCAGTGAAAAACTGCCCGGCGGCGTCGTGCTCGAACAATCCGACGCGACCGGCTGGATGGGCATGTTCTGCCTGAATTTGATGCGCATCGCGCTGGAACTGGCGTTCACCAACAAGTCGTACGAAAGCCTCGCGTCGAAGTTCTTCCAGCATTACATCTACGTCGGCGCGGCGATGAAGCGCATGGGCGGACGCACCTATTCGCTGTGGGACGAGAAGGACGGATTTTTCTACGACACGCTGCGCTACCCCGACGGCAGCTTCCACAAATTCCGAGTCCGTTCGCTCGTCGGCCTTATTCCGCTGTACGCGATCCAACGACTTGAATTCGATTGGACGGCTCAATACGCCGAATTCACGCAGAATGTTCATTGGTTCATGGACAACCGCCAGGATTTGGTGCAGAGCTGCTGTTACGTCGTCGAAAAGGAACCGGGCAAAAAAGTCGTTGTGCTGGCGATCGTCGACGAAGGCCAGATGAAAGGCATTCTGTCGCGCGTCCTCGATCCGAAGGAATTCCTGTCGGACTACGGCATCCGCAGCCTCTCTAAATTCCACGAAGCCAACCCATTCACGTTCGGGCACAGCACTGTGGTGTATGAACCGGCTGAAGCCGAATGCAAGATCAAAGGCGGCAATTCGAACTGGCGCGGGCCGATCTGGTTCCCGACCAGCTTCCTGATGATTGAAAGCTTGCGCAATTTGGGCAAGTCGTACGGCGAAACGCTGAAAGTCAAAGCTCCCGGCGACGACAGTCGGGAAATCACGCTGACGGCGATGGCCGAAGAAGTCGCCAACCGCCTGATCAAAATTTTTGTCGTAGGGCCCGACGGTCGCCGCCCGTGCTATGGCGGCACTGAAAAGTTCCAAACCGACCCGCACTGGAAAGATCACGTCCAATTCTTCGAATACTTCCACGGCGACAACGGAGCGGGACTGGGCGCCTCGCATCAGACGGGATGGACGGCGCTGGTGGCGTCATTGATCGATGAGTGGCGGCGGTAAAGGTAGAGCGGAAATCGGTTCGGTTAACGTGCGAATCGATGAAAACTATTGATCTGCGCACAGCAAAAGCGAGACCTTCCCCTCACCCCGCGCAGGGGTACATGCGTTGGCCTTCTCCCCAGCAGGTGAGGGCAACGGCGGGGTTTTAGAACCTATTTCAAAACCCGACGTATCCATCTGCTTGCGGCGGGCGGCGTGGCGCATCTGGACGCGCCGAGTTTTGGGATAGGTTCTTAATCTACCGCCGCCTTCTTTTCCGCTGCTTCCAACACACCCATGTACTTGGCCGTGTCTTTGTTGAAATCCTTCAAGCAGGCGGAGCAGCAGAATTTGACTGTTTTGCCTTGATACTTCACCACAAACGGTTCGCCCATCGAACCGAGCTTTTCCCCTGTGACGACGCATGTCTTGAGCGGGTAGTTGTCGGGCGCGGTGGATGTTGTTTTCTTTGTTGGGGCGTCGGAACCGCAGCCGCCGAGCACCAGCACGAGAAGGAGCAGGGAGACGCAAGTTAGAATCAGTGTCCGTTTCATGATCGTCCTCTTTCTGATGGGCTTCGCTGCTCGCATTCGGCGAATCCGGCTCGATGCATTGTTACTGTATGATCGGACGGAAAACGCTGAAGTATGACTTATTTTCATCCGCCTTTCAGGCATTGGAACAGCCTTTTTCGGCTGAATTCCGTATTGTAGACGATCGCCAAAGTATCAGGCTTCACGATACTCTCAATTGAGAAAATCTGAGCCGCGTTGCCGGATACACGCATCGCTTACATGTCGATGAGTACTCAACCCAAGCGCGTAACCATGCAGCACTCTGTATCCGAGGCAACGAATTGATCAAGGCCTACGTGGCGACCGGAAAGAATCTCGATTTCATTGACCTTTGGGATGGGATCCTCGACGCTGAAGGCAAACCACGGGCGGAGTTGTTTGTCGCTGATGGCGTTCATAACAGTCCGGAGGGCTACAAGATCCGGATCGAACGCACCCGTTCACACATGGTCGGATTCGAAACCAGCGCGGGTAAAAAGTAACTGCCACAGAATTTCAAAGACGTTCGAATCGCTTGATCGATTCGACTCCACCCGTTAACGTTACGGCTCATGTTCTCCATCTATCGAACGCTCTTCAAGACCGTGCTCGCCGAGCAGCTGCAGTATCGCGCGTCGCTGCTGATCTGGCTGCTGGGCTTCACGCTGGAG
>JANXLS010000086.1 GCA_025355035.1 Planctomycetota bacterium
CGCCGAGCAGCCGATGCAATGCATGTCGTGAAAGCGGCGATTTATTCGCAGGACGGCAGATGGGAAAAGCGCTGGCCTCCACCCATTCCGATCCTCGAGCTTCAAGAAGCCATTCCGGCGTAACTCAAATGTGACAGTCCCCGTTTGAAGAATTCCGAAAACATTTCCGTCGCTGATCAATAGCGCACGCAAACTCATTTTATAGAGTTTTCATCAAATGCTATCCGCCGGGCGCGCATTATTGCCATGGAACAAAACACAGCCGTCAGGTTTATTGGATTTGGATGAGATCCGGGCCGGCGATGGATGCTTCGATTCGCAAATGATGCCTGGCCAATGCACGCAGCCAGTCGACGCGAATTCCGTCGGCAAACATCTTGCCGATGGGAGAAGGCTTGACGACCGCCTCCAGAATGGTGGGCAACAAGGGTTTGATCTCCTCGGCAGAAAGGTTGTGATAAACGGAGCCAAAGGTGCTCCGCGCGCGATCCCGGCGCGTTCGCGGGCGATCGGCGACCAACTGCCGAGATCGGCAATCTGTTCGTCAACGCTCAACTTGTCGTAGAATCTGTGACGATCCTTGTTGTTCCCGCCACGACCGGCGCGAATGAATTACTCCGCCGCGGCGGCGTCAAGCTTCCGGTCAAGCCCCGTTGGCGAGCCGCTTCTATTGTGGCCCGTAGGATGTCTTTAAAGGCTGTTTTTTGTAAGCGTTCGAAAATCAACATGCCATCCGCAGGCAATGGATTTGCACGGGCAATGAAACTACTTTTCAGATGTCCAGCGGTTGGGAAGCAGGTCGTCGATGCGGCTGGCCGGATGCGTGGCGATTCTGACCAGGACGTCGCGCAGGTAGTCCCAGGCGTTGATGCGATGACGCTCGCAGGTGCGGATCAGCGAGTACAAATTCGCGGCGCGGCGGCCGCCGTGTTCGCTGCCGACGAACAGATAGTTCTTGCGCCCGAGCGCGATCGGACGCAGCGCGTTCTCGGCGATGTTGTTGTCGGCTTCCAGCGCGCCGTCTTCGACGAACCGGTTCAACGCCCGCCATTGATTTCGCGCGTAACCGATCGCCAGCCCCAGCGGACTTTTGGGCAGCGTGCCGGCGGCTTGGGCTTTCATCCATCCGTCGATCTTTTCGAGCACGGCTTTTGACCGGGCTTCGCGCAGCTGTTTCCGCGCCTCGAAAGCGCTGTTCAACGCGGCGTGACGCAACTCGCCCGGCAGCGCTCGCGCGGCTTCGATGGCTGGACGTGCTTGCGCTTCGACCACGTACAATTCTCCGATGAGAACGAGCATCTCGTTCGCGCGCGAGTCCGTGTCTTTCGCTTCGAAAAACTTGCGGCGTGCGTGCGCCCAGCACGCGACTTCGATCACGTCTTTGCCCGCGCACATCCGGTCATATCCGGCGAACGCGTCCGCCTGAAGATAGCCTTTGAAATGCTTCAAAAACTTTTCCGGTCCGTCGCGGCTCCGGGACGGCGTAAAGTCGAAAATAGTGAATGGGTAATTGTCGTCTCCCACATATACCCAAAAGCGCGCCGTCTGCGTTTTGCCTCTTCCCGGATCAAGCAAATCGATCGGCGTGTCATCCGTATGTACTTTCGACGAAAGTATAATTTGGCGCGCCATTCTTTTGTACAGCGGTTCGAGCAACGCCGCGACCTGGCCCA
>JANXLS010000099.1 GCA_025355035.1 Planctomycetota bacterium
AAAGAACCGTCGATTCTGGATTCTCTGAAACTGAAGTAATCGATGGCCTGAAATGATCGAACATCAAATCCTATACGTAGCCGGTATAGGATTTGTTTTTTGTGCGGAGCAAGGCGCCGGGATTGCAATGACCACGAAAACGGAACAAAGCATCAAGCGCCATGTCTTCGTGATCGGTTTGTACGGATTGCTCGCCGTCGCGATGCTGTCGCCAACCGCGTCGCAGCGCTATTTCCCCGAATACGGCGAGACAAAAATCGCGCTGGGCTTCGTCGTCCAAGCGCGTGCCGCATTGGAAGAAGGTCAGTTTCCGATTCGCGTTGGGCCGTGGGAGCACGACGGCGCGGGCTATCCTGTTTTCCAATTCTATGGTAATGTTCCACAGACAATCTCCGGTCTGGTCTATTCCATCGTCACGCCCGAAAATCCGTATCGAGCCTACTTGTTCGTCGAATGGCTTGCGTTGGTTCTCGGCGCGTATTACCTCTATCGCAGCGCTCTGCTCCTGACGCGTTCTCACACGGCGTCGCTCGTTGCCGGCGCGGTTTACATCGGTTCGCCATACTTGTTAATGAACATCAACGTCCGCGGAGCTTATGCTGAAGCACTCGCGCAGGGACTCTTGCCATTGACGCTTTTTTACGCGCTGAGATGCTACTATTTTGCATCGTGGCGAATGATCGCGCCGAGCGCCATAGCGTGGTTCCTGCTCGCCGGGACGCACACGATTACGCTCGCCTATTTCACAGTGTTCTTTTTCTCTGCCCTGATTTGTCTGAGCCTCCCGCGCCTGAGCAAATCGATCAAGCGACTGCTGTGCGTCGGCAGCGGGTTTGCGCTGGGAATGGTCCTCGCGCTGTATTACCTCGCACCGATCCTGCTCGAAAAAAATCTCGCAATCAAAAGTTCACTGAACAGTCCCTACCTCAGTCGGTGGCTCGTCCCTCTCGGGACGCTGCTTTCACCGGCGTCCATTCCGCCGGTATTACAGCCCGGTCGCGGTGAATTGAATTGCCCGAACCTGCATTTGGCGCTCGGCTGGCCACTCCTGATTTCAACAGTCACCGTGCTTATCTATCGCGCTTCGACCACCACCGAAATGGTAGCTGCATGGAGCGGCCCGCTTAGGCGCACACGACCTTTCGCGACGGCACTGATCGTCATTTTTGTCACCGCGTTTTTTCTGGTCTGGAGTCCGTTTGATGTTTGGATTTATCTGCCGCGGATCTTTTACGTCACTCAATTCACCTACCGCCTCCTCACGCACTGCATGTGGGCCGGCGCTTTGCTGAGCGCCTATGCCGTGACTTTTCTTTGCAACGGAAACGTCCGCATTGGCCACGCTGTTCTGTGCATTGCGATTATCGGTTTGTTCGCGAGCGCGTTCTTAAATTCGTTGAAGAGTTCCGACACAAAAATCGACGACGTCGTCAATCACCCGAGCATCGGAATCGATGCTGCCAACGCGTACCTTTACCGCCCGTCATCGAGCGAAACCGTCGCTTTGGGACCGAATGTTTTGAATGTCGAAAAAACGAAATCGTACTTCGTGCGAAAAAACGGTACCATCGTTGGGACAGTCGATGTGCCTGAGGGAATCGACGCAATTCAAATCCCAGCGCTCTATTATCCCAACATGTTGTCGATCAAATTGGACGGAAACGAGGTGGCTTGCATGAGCATCGTCACCGATGAAAAGCCGTTCGTCGCGCTCGCCATTACGCCCGGTTCACACACCATCGACGTGTCGTTTATCGGATACCATTGGGCGAATTGGATTTCGCTTTTCGGTTGGTGCGCCGCACTGTTCGCGATCGTTTCGCAACTGCTTCGAAACTCACGATGCTCAATCAACAGCGCCGCTCAGTGATCGTTCTATTTCTTTTCCGGCGGCCCAGGCGGTGGTTCTTCTTTGGGCGGAAGTTTTCCAAGCAGTCGTCCCAGCACTTTTTTCGCGTAAACACCAACGCGATCGCGAACGCGATCTTCAGCGGCTCCGTCTTCGATATCCAAATCTTTGCATTTGTCGACGACCGTGCCTTGTTCCGGTTTCAACGCGACGTACGCAACCGCTTTGAGCAACTCCTCTTTCTTGATTTCCTTCTTCATTCGATCAAACAAAATCTTCGGCGTCTCGCCCTCGAATTCCATCTGCAGCACATCCACGAGCGCCATCACCGAAATGAAATTGCGCACCTTTTGACCTAATTTTTCTTCGCCGTTGCAGTCCCACTTCTCGAGCTTTTCCTTCCACTCGGCAAAACTCTTCTTCCGATCATCGCTGTCGCCGACACGTTCAAAATTCGCGAAGAAGGGGAACGTCACGCCATCGTCGTCGTCGCAGTCGTCGTATGTGATCGCATCGATCTGTTTCTGCGTGACCGTTTTGTACGGCTCGTCTTCGGCCCGAATTCGGACCGCGACGAGCGCGCTCACTGCAACAAGTACCGTGATTGTATTTTTTAAAGAAAACATGGTATTCCTCTCAAAGCTTCGAAACCTCTTTTTCACTATACAATCGTCCGCGCGATAGGGAACATGAAAACCGCCCGACTGTTGGGTGACTTGTTTCTCGCACCGCGTGTTGCATAATAGCCGTTTCCGCATTTATCAACGAGGATTCCACTTATGAATCGAACAATTTTTTTATCCATCGCAGCGCTACTAACACTGAACATGTTCGCCGTCGAAATTCCCGCGAATCCTGTGCAAGCAGTTCCCGGAATGGAAGTCGGTCAATGGTCCATTGAAGCATGGAGCAATACTGGCGCCGTAGAGGTGCATTCCTCCAATGGCCAAAAAGTCCTCCAGGTCATTTACACGGGCGGCGCGAAAGATAAATCCGCCTTCAAGCATCTCACCAGTTTCGGCCTGAAACCCAACGGCACAATTCGTCTGCATGTGTACTGCGCCGAAGAAAAGCTGCCGCAAATCGCCATCGCTGTCCTGACCACCGCAGCGTTCAAGTGGCACGAATCCAAAACGATCGACCTGAAGAAGGGTTGGAATGCGCTTGAATTTAACGTCTCCGCAACCGAATGGAAGACGGAAAAATCCGGCTGGAAAAATACTGTTTCCATCGAGCCCCTCAACGAAATTCGCGGCATGGATTTGATCATCATGAACGGCGACAAATCCGGTGTCCTCTTTGTGCAAGGCTGGAGCTACGATCCCGACGACGTCGGCGTAAAAATCGCCGGTTTCATCAAAGACCTTCAGAGTGATGATGCTTCCAAGCGCGAACTTGCGGAGAAAGCACTCGTCGCCGTTGGCCGCCCAGCACTCGAAGCACTGCACCAGATCGCCGACATCGATCGCCCCGAAGTCCTCCTGCGCGCCGCCAGTGCCATCCGCCAGATTGAAGGCACGCCCGAAGAAAAACCGACCGATCCTACAATTCTCCAAGCGCTCGAAAAACAGCGCGAGGAACAATCCTTTGACGACACACGCCGCCGTTGCGAATACACGTTGCGCGGCATCGAAACAGAACGCCAGCGTTTGCAGAGTCTCTACAAGGACGCCCAGGAAATGGCTGTGTCCGGACGAAAACAGCTCGGCGATCTCAAATTTACCGATGAAGCCAAACGCAAAGATTTCGGCGATACGCTCGACAAATTGGACACGCTGTTAAAAGATCTCGATACTCAATTGAAGACCGAACCGAAGTCCGCGAAGACGGACGAGAAAAAATAACCGTTAGCCGCCGCGCATTTTCAGCACGACAAAGTACACCACCACCGAGAGCACCACCGCAGCGATCAATAGCCACACGGGCGGCATCGGCTTGGGCTCGTCGGCGTCCTCCAACGCGCCCAGATTCAGTTTCGATTCCTTGGCCGCCGCCGTCGCTTCTTCAAGTTGTCCGGGAGCGATCTGCGTCTGCTGCGACTCGCGGATCATTTGCTGCATGACCGAATCGCGGAACTTTCCGGTGCCCTTTACGCCGTCCCAATGCCGGATCACGTTCTTCAATCCCTGCAGGCGCGTCGATTCTGTGACGCAACGATTGCACTCCATCAGATGCCGTTCGATCGACGCGCGGATCGGTTCGTCGATTTCACGATCGACGTACTCCGACAACAGATCCCGGCATTGCTCGCACGTGATCACATTGGGTTTGGGGGCTGTGCCTGTTTCCGCCATCTCGTTTCTTCCAATAGACCGCATGGGCCCTTCTGAATACTTTATACACCGCGCGCTTTAGTCTGAGTCACACACGCCAATCCGATTTCGTCCGCCAACTCACATCCCGACTTGCAACATCTTCAGCGTCTCGCGCAACGTTTCGCGTGCCCGCTTCACGCGCATTTTGATCGCGCTCACCGATACTTCCAAAATCTCCGCGATGTCCTGATACTGCATCTGATGGTACTCGACCATGACCAGCGTCGTGCGCTGGTCCGGCGGCAGGTGCTCGATCGCCGTGCTGATCAGCGTTTGTGCTTCGGCGCGTTCCAAGACGCTGAGCGGCGACGCCGTATCCGCCGCAATCCGCTCGACAATGCGCGAACCATCCGGATCGGAGCCCGCCGGTTCATCGAACGACAACGTGGCGCGCAGCTTCCCTTTTTTCAATTCGTTGATGCAGAGATTCGCCGCGATTTTGTACAGCCACGTTGTAAATTTCGCGACCGGCAGATAGCGTTTCGCATTACGGAAAACGCGCATGAATGTTTCCTGAGCGATGTCTTCCGCCGCCTCGCGATTGCGCAAAAAGGCATAGCAAAACGTGATGACCGGTGTTTCGTACCGCGCCAGCAATTCCTCAAATGCGTGGTTCTCGCCCTGTGCAAGTTGCTGCATCAGCGCTTCATCGGTGACCCGCGCCGGCGTAGCCTCTACCGCACGCGGTACCTCGTTTAGAATCTCCGCGCGGTCAGACATGCAGTGCCGTTTCCTTCGTTTCGTGCTGAAATGTGGGGCGGTCTCTGTTCCGTTGTTACAGCCGCTGTACGCCTTCGGTCACTCTATGAAAATGAATGATGTAAACTCCGTACTCGTTCAGTTCTTTGGCCGAACGTTGGATTCTGTTCTTTGTGCCCGAACGGCTAATTAAGCGTCGTCTAGTCTACGGCAATCCACACGTTGCGCAATGCGACGATTGAAGCCGCTCCAATCGCCGCGCAACCGCTCTGTATTTGATCGTCATTTCATTCGCAAACCTCCTCTGCTTTATGCCGAAAAACTTCAGTCCATCCGAACGCTTTGCGGTTCCTTTCCAACTCCCGGATTTTTCTGAAGGCGCCCACATGCCTTGCGTCTAGATTAACGAACCGTTCATGCACCTCGATTGGATTTTCGTTTCGCTTTGGCACGAAACGGGCATAATGGCGGCTTCGTTGAAAGAAGCAATATTGAGAGCCTGACTATGAAAAATCGCATCATTCCGTGTACCGCGTTGTTGCTGACCTGCGTTACCGCCGCCATCGCAGCCGAAATCAAACGCATCGACATCTGGGATCAGCGCGTCGCAATCGTCAACACCGAAGCCATCTGCAAGCGCGATGTCGAAGCCCAGATGGGCGGGATGGCCGAACGGTTGACGATGTTCAAAAAGGAAAAACAGGCCAATGGCGTTTGGGACAATGACGCCGAAGCGCAATGGACACGCCTGTACGTCGAACACTTTCGCGACGCGCTGCGCAAGATCGTGCGCGAGCGACTCATGATGCAGCACTACAAGATTGAGAAAATGACCATTGATGACAAGAACCTCCAGAAGCGCCAGCAGAATTGGGTCAAGCAACTGCGCGAACGCGGAGCGACCAACATAGACATCTCTGAAGCCAATAAACAAGTCAAAGAATCCATGATGCTCGAAGAATTCCGCGGCAAATTCGACAACGCCATGGAATACCCGAAGAAGCCCGAAGTCGAAAAATACTATCATAGCAACATCGACAACTACCAGCGCAAAGCCGGCTCCAAAATCCGCGTCATCCGCATCGACCCCACCACCATCAACAAAAGCACCGGTACCAAAGTCGTTCGCGACGATCCCTACGGCATGCTCCAGGACATCCGCCGCGACATCGTCGACTTCGGCGCCAGCTTCAGCGAAGTCGCGAAAACCAAGACAGACGATCCCGACCTCAGAGAAACCGGCGGTCTGATCATCTCTTCCAACAAAGATCCTTACATCGTCGTCGACGATTACAACAAGGTCCTCGCCGGAGCGACGCGCAACCTTAAGATCGGCGAAGTCAGCCAAGTCTTCCCCTACGGCAACGGCTATGCCATCGCCACCGTCGAAGACCGCCGCGAATCCGGCCCCGAACCGCTCGAAGGCAAGCTCTACGACAAAATCTTCAATGAAATGTACGAAAGCAAAAAGCGCCGCAAAGAAGACGAATGGTTCCGCACGACGCTGGCTAAAACGCTCGTCATGCAGATCGTCGAAGGCAACGCCCGCCCGCTCCCAATCGACTTCTTTTTCCCCGACGACAAGAAGAACCCCGACTTTGTCGCCCAGGGAGCAACGACCAACACCCCCAGCACTGCGGCGGACGACAAGTCCAAGAAAGACAAAAAGGAACCGAAGTAATCCTCCAATGGAGCGCCGGCGAACGGCCGGCACCAACTATGCCCAATAACCTCCCTTCCTGGCTCGACCTCGCCCGCTCACTGCTTGAACAGCCGACCGCCGCCATCAAAGAAATTCTGCCGCAGAAGTTCGTCCGCGACTTCGTTGCCGCGCGGCCGAATCTAACACTCTCCGAAGACGCTGCCGGGAACTTGCGCGTCGATTACAGTCCCAACACCGCGACTAATCAGCCACTCGTCATGGTCGCTCATCTCGATCACCCCGGATTTCACATTGCGGCGATCGACGGCGACATCGCCAGCATCGTGTTCCAAGGCTCTGTCAGCGGCCGTCACGCCATTCCCGGGAGCCGCATCGACTTCTTCGAACTCGGCAACCCGCACCCCATCGGCGAAGGCGCAATCACCGAACGCTCCGATGAAACCGGCGCGCTCAAAACAGCAAAGGCTCACATCCTCAGCGGACGCGTTGCGCTCGACGGCTTTGCAATGTGGTCGTTCCCCGGCTTTTCGATCGACAGCAGCCTCATCGTCACACGCTGCTGCGACGATTTGCTCGGAGCCGCCGCGGCATTGTGCGTCCTCGACGAAATCTCCAAACTCGCCCCGCCCAACGTCGCGCTGACCGGCTTCTTCACGCGGGCGGAGGAACTCGGTTTCCTCGGCACGTTCGAAGCCATCCGTCTGGAAACGCTCCCTAAAAACGCCTGCATCCTTTCGCTCGAATGTTCCAAAGCCTTCGCCCATGCGCCGCAGGGCGCCGGCGTCATCGTCCGCGTCGGTGATGCCTCCAGCATCTTCGACACAGGCCTGACCCACGCGCTGACCCTCTCCGCAAAGAAGCGCGCCGAACGCGATCCCAGCTTTAAATTCCAGCGCAAACTCATGGACGGCGGGACCTGCGAAGCAACACCCTTCTGTGCCAACGGCTACCGCGCATCCGGCCTCGCCCTGCCGCTCGGCAACTATCACAACCAAGCCTTCGACGCCGACAACAACCCTTGCATGGGCGCCGAATCCGTCCACATTGAAGACTTCCGCTGCGAAGTCGAACTCCTCATCGAACTCGCCCTACAGCCCGAACTACTCAACGACCATCACGACAAAATCACTCCGCGCCTAAAAGAACTCGCCGCCATCGCGCAAAATTTACTGCGCTGAATACCATCCTTTTTCGCAGGGAGACGTAATGGACCGCAAACGCGCCAATAACTCCTCTTCATTTTTCTTTGCGTCTTTGCGAAACTTTGCGCCTCTGCGTGAAAAAGTGAAGAGAGCGCTTGTTCACTTCGCCGGATTCAACCGCTTGCGGTGTTTCTCAATCAACTCCTTGAACTTCGCATCCCCGCGCGCGAAATCCAAATCCGGGTCTTGATCCACCCACTCCAAAATGCGCGGCGATCGCGCCATTTCC
>JANXLS010000180.1 GCA_025355035.1 Planctomycetota bacterium
CTTCGATGAGCGGGCGGAGCGAGATGCCGTCGAGTTTCACTGGGATCGGTATTCCGGCGAGGTCGGCGAGCGTGGGGTGGAGGTCAATGAGTTCGACGGTGCGGGCGGTGGTCTTGCCGGCGGTTTTTCCCGGCGCGCAAATGATCAGCGGGACGCGCGTAGCGTTTTCGAAGATTGTCATTTTCTGCCAGGCGTGATGTTCGTACAGATGATAGCCGTGATCGCTCATGAAGATGACGATCGTCTTTTCGCTGAGTTTCAAGCGGTCGAGCGCGTCGAGCACGCGGCCGAGTTGCGCGTCCATGAAACTGGTCGCGGCGAAGTAGGCTTGGATCGCTTCCTTGCGCTGCATGTCGGTCATGGCGTCTTCCACTTTCTTCAACTGCAGCGCGGGTGCGGGGATGGTCGCGAGGTAGCCTTCGGGGACGGTGGGGAGTTGGATTTTGTCGAGCGGATACAGGTCGTAATATTTCTTCGGCGCCACGTAAGGCGTGTGCGGTCGGAAGAAACCGCAGGCGACGAAGAAGGGGCCGTCTTTGTGCTTCTCTAAAAGGCCGATGGCTTCGTTGGCGATTTTGCCATCGGTCTGCTCCTCGTCGGTGCCGTCGGCGGGCAAGCGCGAGAGCGTTGCCCCGAGTTGGTTGAGCGCGGTGGTCTTACCCCATTCAGCTTTTCCGTCCTTGGTCAATTCGATGCGTTCGATCATGTTGAATTCGTCGATGTCGCGCCCCTTCGGGTTGATGCGTTCGGCCCAGGACGGTTCATCGTCCAGACCGTTGGTGCCGATTTGTGCCGGGACGCCGTAGTGGTACAGCTTGCCAACGCGTGCGACGAAATAGCCGGCTTTCTGAAACGTCTGGCCGATCGTCTGCGCATCCGGAACATGCTGCCGGAATTGAATCGCATTGTCGTAGACGCGAAGGGTGTCCGGACGCAGGCCCGTCAAGAACGACGCACGCGACGGGTTGCAGAGCGGGTATTGGCAATACGCGCGCTGGAATTGTACGCCGCGCGCGGCCACACGATCGACGTTGGGCGTCTTCACCACGGGATCGCCGTATGCGGAAAGATGGGTGCAGAGATCGTCGGAGACGACCAGCAGAACGTTGAGTTTTTGCGGTTCGGCGGCGTGGGTTGAACAGATAAACAGAGTGATGAATGCAGCGCAGAGAAAACCACTAGCGTTTCGCATGCGAGTCCTTTCGATCGGAATTTCACTTCGTGATGGGAAGCGGTTTTGGATTATTTTTCAATCGTTCTTGAAATACGGCTTCGTCCAACACGTCAACGTGACCATCCACATACAGCACATTTCGCTGATTCGCCGTTGGAAAACGTTCGTAATAAATGATCGCGTTGCCATCCTTGGCGCTGTAGCCCGGCACGTAAACGTATCCACAGGCGTCCAAATAATCCCGCCGAATTCTCTGCGGAGAGCCGGAAACATGGGGATTACCTGACAACTTTTCACCTGGTTTGTTTGGATCGTTTGGGTTGTAGAAAATGCGGGGATCATCGACGTATTCCCGAT
>JANXLS010000190.1 GCA_025355035.1 Planctomycetota bacterium
TGCCGCGCATCACAGTGGATCTCAAAGCTCTTTTTAAGGAAGCGAAACAAGAGAACGCGCTGGACCTTTCAGACGTGCGCGGACAGGAACACGTCAAGCGCGCGCTGACCGTCGCAGCCGCCGGCGGACATAACATGCTTCTGATCGGCCCCCCCGGTTCGGGCAAGTCGATGATCTCGAAACGCATTCAATCGATCCTCCCGGCATTCACATTGGAGGAGGCATTGGAAACAACGCGTATCTGGTCCGTCGCCGGAAAACTCAGCGCGAAAGAACCGCTCAAAACCGTCCGCCCGTTCCGCGATCCCCATCACACGACCAGCTACCCCGGCCTCGTCGGCGGCGGAGCCGATCCGCGTCCGGGCGAAATCTCGCTTGCGCACAACGGCATTCTGTTCCTAGACGAATTCCCCGAATTCGATCCTCGCGTCAAAGAGGCGTTGCGCCAACCGCTCGAAGATCGCAAGATCACCATCGCGCGCTCAGCGGCCACGTGTGTCTTCCCCGCAAACATCATGCTCGTCGCCGCGATGAATCCGTGCCCGTGCGGCCACTTTGGCGATCCGAAAAATCAGTGCCGTTGCAGTGAAATGCAAATCCAACGTTACTTCTCCAAAGTCTCCGGCCCACTGCTCGACCGCATCGATCTGCATGTCGAGGTGCCCCACGTCCCCTATGACGAACTGTCTAGCGAACGCGGCGGTTCGTCGAGCGCCGATATTCAAACGAAAGTCATCGCCGCTCGAACGATCCAACATCAACGCTTTATCGGAACGCCGACGCACAGCAATGCCGCCATGTCCGAACGCCAATTGCAGGATTTCTGCAAGCCTGACAGAGAAGCCGGCAGCCTCTTGAAAAACGTGATCGACACCCTCGGCTTCTCCGCCCGTTCGTATGGCCGAATCTTGAAAGTCGCACGGACCATTGCCGACTTGGAAAACGCCGACACGATCAACGCCGCGCATGTCAGCGAAGCGATTCAATACCGAAACCTGGATCGCCGGGCGACGCAGAGTTGAATGTCTTGGAGGGTGTACAAAAAGTGTGGAGACTCCCCTCCCGTGAAATATCAAATACGCCGGAGCTAATTTCATTTGAACCTGTCGTGCTTCTCCTGCGCCTGTCATTCTGGTTTTCGGCTGGCAATGAAAATGAGGAAAGTCACACAGGAACGGGTGCATCACCGGACTTGCGCGCTCATCAAGCCACAGAACGCAGCGGCTTGTGGCGTGCCGCGCGGTAGGGGCGGGGCATGTTCCACAGGCGCTCTTCTCGATTGTCCTGGCATAGTTGCGCGGCGCGAAGTTGCAAAACCGCCTCCAC
>JANXLS010000230.1 GCA_025355035.1 Planctomycetota bacterium
CTATTTTGAAGAGAATCGAGACCGCGTCGATTATCCCACATATCGGAAGAACGGGTTGCCGATCGGCAGCGGGGTAGTGGAAAGCGCGTGCAAACATGTCGTGGCCAGTCGCTGCAAACGAGCTGGCATGAGATGGGACGAAAGTGGAGCTGAAAACATCTTGGCCCTCCGCTGCTTTGCGCTCAACGAACGATGGGACTCGGCTTGGGAAAAAGCGGTGGCTTAGAATGAACAATAGGACTACGCACTCTTTTTTCCATGCACCCTTTTTTCAACGGGTTGTTACGCGCCGGGTTCGCGTTTGATGCTCTTGATTTCAAAACGCAGAAAATCCTTTGCGGCGACGACGCGGCCTTCTCCCAATTCCTTTTCTGCTTCCGCGACGAGATCGGCGATTGTCAGCAGTCCTTCGCCGCGTTGGTCGTATCGCGGGCTGAAATGCGTCATGATCAATTGCTTCGCCCCGGCAAGAAGCGCGAAGCGCCCGGCGTCAGCTGCTGTCGAATGCGCGTTCTGTTTGGCGAGATCCGCATCGGCCGTCGCGTAGGTCGCCTCGTGAATCGCCACGTCCGCTCCGTGTGAAAAAGGCAACAAGGCCGACGCGTCCTTTGTGTCGCAGACGATAACGAGTTTGCGTCCGTTGCGAGGCGGATCGACGAGCGTCGATCCGTCGATGACGCGCCCGTCGTCGAGCGTGACGAGGTCACCGCTTTTCAATTTCGCGTAAATCGGCCCGGGGCGAATTCCGAGCGCTTGAGCTTCTTCAATCTTAAAGCGACCCGCCCGATCTTTCTCATGGACCACAAAAGCCAGCGTGGGGCCGGCATGCATCACGCGCGCGGCAAAGACGCGATGATCGTCGTCTTCGAAGCACTGTCCGTCTTCGGTGATTTCATGAATTTCAAACGGATACGGTAAACGCGTTCCAGTGGTTTTGCGGATCGCGTTGACGTAATCGGCGATTCCCGGCGGACCGTACAGATCGATCGGCTCCGTCCCGCCGTTCAAGCCACGCGATGCGAGCAGTCCCATCAAACCAAAGCAATGATCGCCGTGAAGATGGGAGATGAACACGCGGCGCAACGGCGCCAGCGAAAGATCCGTCTTCTGGACCTGATGCTGTGTGCCTTCGCCACATTCAAACAACCACCACTCGCGCCGTTGATCGAACTGCAACGCCACACCCGACACGTTGCGCCGCAACGTCGGAGCCGCCGCTGAGGTGCCCAGAAAAGTAAGTTTCATTGTTTAGTAATCGACCGCCAAAAGCTCAACGGAGCACGACGCCCCCAAGTCCCGTCGCACCATTTTTCGCACTCTGCGAACCTCTGCGTTCCCAGCATTTTCGCTGGTGAAAATATTCTCTGTTCAAACCGCCTCGACCGAAATGATTTCCGGGAACGATTGTTTGAGGCGGCTTTCGATACCCATCTTTAATGTGATTGTCGAACTCGGGCAACTGTGACACGCTCCGCGCAAGTGAACGCGGACGACTTTGTTTTCGTAGGAAACAAGCGAAATATCGCCGCCGTCCATGGCCACGGCCGGGCGAATTTCATCTTCGAGAATGCGCATGATTCGCAGTTCGTCTTCCGAGAACGTTCGAACGGGCGACGATTCGTGTACGATTCCAGCATCGCCCGCGTTGGCGCGAATCGCGGGTTCGCCGCGTTGAATGAAACTCTCGATTGTCTGCTCGACCAGCGGCCGCATCGCCCACCACGTGTTGTTCGGCAAAATCGACACCGTCAGAAAATTCGGGCCGATGAAGACGCCGTTGACGCCGGGAATGTAAAAGAGGTCTGTGGCCAGCGGCGAAAGCTCCGCGATCTGGCGATTCGAGAAATCGCGCCCGGCCCCGTGCAACAATGTCCGGTTGACGTTGAATTTATTGCTCAACGGATTGGGCGTGTCTTCAGCGTGTATTCTAAGGGGCTCGGGTAAGGACATGATCGCGGGTGACTCCAAATTGGTGTGAAACACATGATACACGGTAGCGCAACCAAATTGAAGGATGAGAATTGGAGATTCGCGTTGTCGCCGCATATAATGGGCGGCGCAGGTTTTCGCGTAAACCAATTGCTGCGCGAGTTCACTCCCATATATAGGAAGCCGATTCGAAGGAAAGCCGCATTCATGCGAAGCCGCACTCCATTTTTTCACACCGTTGCGTACACGTTTGTTGCATGTGCCATTTTGATGCCATGCGCCGTGTTCTGTTCGGACGACACACTTTCGCGCAAAGTCGATCCCATTCTTCTGGCGTCGATTAAAGCGTTACGCGATGGAACCGTCACGAATGCGATGGCAACACGCGGATTGAAATCCACGCTGGGACGTCGATTGATCGCCGGGACGCAGGACCGGATTCCAATCACACTGGATGTTGCCGGATTGACTGACGCGGTGCTGCGCGAAATCAGTGCGACCGGCGCGACCGTTTTTCACAGCAACGCTAAGTGGAACTCCGTTTCACTGCATGCGACGATCGAAGAAATCGACGCGCTGGTTCAGCTTGGTCCCGTTCGATTAATTCATCTTGCACAACGCCCGCACACGCGCCAAGCCGGGGTGTCGGGCAACCAGGCAGACGCGGATCAGAATGCCGATCAAGCACGGGCCGCAACAGGCGTGTCCGGGGCGGGACAGAAGATTGGTGTGGTTTCGAACTCGTGCAATCAAACGTCAATCGGTCCCGGTACCCTCACGGGAACTGTTCCGAACGCGATTTTGTCGGGCATGAAAAACCAGATGAGCGGTGACCTTCCCGCGCAAATTCAGGTGATCGATTTGGGTCCGAACGATGTTGTCGCGACAGACGGTTCATATGCCGATGAAGGTTCGGCGATGATGGAACTCATTCACGATACGGCTCCGAATGCGACGCTGGCGTTTGCGTCGGCGTACAGCACACAGACCGTTTTCGCAGACAATCTGTTGAAGCTCGGAAAAGCCGGGTGCACGATCACGTGCGACGATGTCGGTTATTACGAAGAGCCGTATTTTCAGGACGGGCCGATTGCGCAAGCGATCGCGACGAATTACGCGCTGGGCATTCCGCATTTCGCCGCGACCGGCAACGATTATGACAATGGAATCATGGGAACCTTCAAGCCGGTGAACACGGCGAATTCGACGGACAGCGGAATCACTCCGCCGAACGGCGACGATTTTCACGACTGGGGAATTGGCGGATCGACGCCGGGATTTTTGCCGGTGGATATTTTGGCCGGGCATACCTTCACGCCGGTATTGCAATGGAACCAGCCGTTCCAAAGTTACAATCTCGGGGCGGGAGCATCGGTCGATTTGAACATGTATCTCTTCGACGCTCCGAGTGCAGCCGCAAATGTCCTGGCGTCGAGCGAGGCGCTTCAATTCGGCGGCGCAATTCCGGGCGGGGACCCGCTGGAGGAATTCAACGGTGGCAACGGCTACGTCAACAATTCGTCGAGCACACAACGCGTGTATCTGGCGATTAACCATTTTGCCGGTTTGCGAGCGAATACGTTTTTTCGGATAGTGATCACCGACCGAACCGGATTTTCATTTCCGTCGGGCGGGGCGGGGGCGATCAGCATCTACGGACACCCGGCGAGCGAACAGTGCATCGGCTGCGCGGCGATTTATTCAGCGGAAATTGAAAGCGGAATCGGTTACGGAGCGGACTCAACCCATATTCACGTCGAGGCTTTTTCGTCGCTGGGTGGAAGCGGCGCGAACGGAATTCCATTCTTCTTCGATATCAAAGGCAACGCACTTTCCGGAGCACCTCAACGGCGGAATAAACCGGATATTTCTTCGGTCGATGGCTGTACGACATCGTTCTTTCGAAACGAGTTTCACGCGCTGTTAGGCGGTAACAATTACCCGCCGCTTTCGAACCATTACCCCAGCTTCTTCGGCACGTCGGCTGCCGCTCCCAACGCTGCGGCGGTGGCTGCGCTCTTGAGGGAACGAGCGGCGCTTTCGACGCCAGCGCAGATTAAAAATGCGCTGCAAACCACCGCCCGGTTGAGTGTGCTCGGAGTGCCGGTTACGCCGCCAGATCGAATTGGCGCGGGGCTAATCGATGCGTACGCTGCGATTCAGGCGATGCCGTTCGTGGTCACACATCCCAGCAACAAATTGGTCGCGGAGAATCAAAGCGCGACGTTTTCGGTGAGTGCAACGGGCGCGGCGACGCTGGCGTATCAATGGCAAAAAAATGGAGTCAACATCCCGGGGCAAACCAACGCAACACTGACGATTGGCGGTGTTGCGACAAGCGATGAGGGTTCGAATTATCGATGCGTGGTGACGAACGCGTCAGGAACGACCGTGAGCACGACGGCGGTTTTGAATGTCGATCAAGTGCCCACGATCACGAGCGCGCCGTTCGCGACACCGTCGCTCGTTAAAACAGGAACGCCGGTGAATTTTACGGCTGCTGCGGCGGGTGCGTTCGGCCAGGCGGTGACGTTGACGTGGAGTTTTGGCGACGGAAACAACGCGGTCGGCGCGAGTGTGTCGAATACATTTTCAGCGGCGGGAACATACACGATAAACCTGACGGCGACGGACCCGCTGGGTTTGACGAAGTCGGCGTCGTTGACGGTCACAGCGTTTGATGATCAGAATGGGGATGGATTTCCGGATCTCGATCCGACGGCAGACAACAGTACTTACGCTGGCCTCGTGCAACGAATTCAGAATTTGACGCCAGCCGCGCTTAACGTCAGGACGCTTGCGATCACATTGAATTTTGGGAAGCCGACGCTCAACGATTCCATTTCTCTAAGCGGTACGATTCCAATTCCGACGAATTTCAATCCGGAGGGAAAGCATGTCGTGGTGTTGGTCGGCGGAGTGGGACGGGAGGTGATCTTGGATAAGCGTGGAAAATCGGCGATTGCGCCGAACGGATCGTTTCAATTGATTTCGAACGTGCATTCGACGACGGCAAAGTACAATTTCAAAATATCGAAGGCGACGCTGCAGAAGTTCTTCGCGGCTTCGCAGTTGACGAATCGGACGATTAAGAATGAACCGGATACTGTCCGCGTCACGCTTTTTGCAAATGGACTCATGTACGATACGATCCAGCCTCAAACGTATTCAGCGACGCAGGGTAAACTAGGCAAAACGAAGGAATGACACGTCTTTCGCTGCAATAAAATTCGGGTCGCCACGTCATCTTATTATGGATCTGTACCGAACACTTCGCATCTCCTTGTACTTGCTCGCTGGCACCGGTGCTTTTTCCATCGCGGTCGCGGAGCGGAGTTTTTTTTATCTGGCCCTGATCGCGGCGCTGGGTGTGCTGTCGTTTCTGACGATTGATCGCGGCAAGTTCAAACCGTTATCAGCAGAATTAACTGCGACGTTGACGCTTGTTCTCCTCTATTTGTCGCTTAGACCGCTGCACGAAGACGATCACTGGCAGGCGCACTTTCCGGCTGCGGTCGCACATTTTCTGTGCGCGTGGCAGGGATTGCTTTTCTTCAGCGTGTACGGTGGACCGGTGCTGCTGACATACTGCGGGTCGACGCTCGCGGTGGTTGTCATGTCGGGTGTCGTTCAATCGGGGCCGAGTCTTGTCGCGCGCATAACGTGTTTCCTCGTCGTGGCGGTGTGGACGCTCTATATCCATGCAGTATGGCGTTCGCGCCAGGAATTCGCCGGGCTTTCGACGATGTTGCAGGCGACCGATAACCGTCC